>JABIZD010000116.1 GCA_018666555.1 Gammaproteobacteria bacterium | reverse complement strand
TCACGTTTATATTGCCCAGCCGCCGCTGTATAAGGTTAAAAGAGGAAAACAGGAAAGGTACATCAAAGATGAGGAAGAACTGCAGCTGTTTGCCTTAGAACTGGCCATGGATGATGCCAAGTTACAGCGCAATGGCGATGTTGATGAGATGCCAGCGGAAGAGTTTGTTGAATTAGCTCATACTTATTACCAGAACCAGGCGCGAATGCATCGTCTTGAACGTATTTATCCATTTGCTGTCCTGGAAGCCCTGCAATATCAGGCGCGCCTTGAGGCTCAGGAGTTGACTGACGTAGAGCGGGTAAAAAGCTTTATTGATGAACTGCAGACCCGGGTATCTTTATCGAACGATTCTCATAACCATTACAGTATCGATCTACAAGAAGATGCTGAGAGAGGTATTTTCTTCCCTGTGGTTGGTTGGGTGAATCATGGCTTTAGAAAGGACTTTGAGTTTAATCGGGATTTTTTCCTTTCGGCTGAATACCGTGCTATTGCAGAATTTGGTGAAATCATGAGAAAGGCTCTACCTGAGGGTAGCAGCGTCTTTAAAGGTGAGCGATCACATGAGGTGGATGATTTGAGTCAGGCTTTGCAGTGGTTGCACAAAGAAGCCGCCAGGGGCCAGTCCAGACAGCGATTTAAAGGTCTGGGCGAGATGAATGCTGACCAGTTGTGGGAGACCACTATGGATCCCAAACACAGGACCATGCTGCGTGTATCCATTGAAGATGCGATTAAGGCAGATCAGGTCTTTAATACTCTAATGGGCGATAATGTAGAACCAAGAAGGCAATTTATTGAAGAGAATGCCCTGGCTGTTGGTAACCTGGATATATAAAGACCGAGTCGATAATCAAGCTACCTGTGGCCTTTAATTCTGTAAAATTGACAGGTTAGCCATTTTTATAACCATGTTCCTAAGTAGGCTCAGGGTTGCGAGGCGGTTTTGCCTTAGAGCCTGATTCTCATCCATCACCATAACGTGCTCAAAATATAGTTCCAGAGGACCTGAGCTCGCAGCAAATTCCGTCAGACGTTGACTGAATCCATGATGGCTGGCTTCGATTTCTTGTAATACTAGTATCTGTTCGTATAAAGCATGTTCACTGGGATGTTGAAATAGTGCCTCGTCTACTGTGTCCTGGTCACCTGGCGCAGATTTATCGAGAATCTTTTGTATCCGTTTCTGGGCAAGGATTAATTGAATTGCCTCCGGCCTGGAACGAAACTCAATCAGCGCTTCGATATCTGCTACAGCTGCAGGCAAATCATGAATTTTATGACTTCGATGACGAATTGCCCGAATCACATCAAGCGGCCTGCCCTGGTCGACTAGCCAGTTTTCAAACCGATCTCTGATATATTCGAGTAACTCGTCGGTATTAAAGGCGGTTGCAAATAATGATGCGCTATGGGCGGCTATTTTTACGAGATCAAAGGGTTGGTTTTTCTCGATGCAGATTCTGACGATCCCAAGTGCCTGCCTTCTCAACGCGAACGGATCTTTACTTCCTGTAGGAGGTCTTCCAATACCGAACAATCCTACCAGGGTATCCATCTTGTCCGCTAACGCAAGGCAGCAGGCGATGTCGCTGCTGGGTAGCTCGTCACCTGCGAAACTAGGCTGATAGTGCTCCCGAATGGCAATGACGACCGCATCGCCTTCTCCGGCTTGTTGGGCGTAATAGGCTCCCATAATCCCCTGCAGATCAGGAAACTCGCCGACCATCTGGCTCACTAAATCAGTTTTCGCCAGTAGTCCTGCCCGCCTGGCTGGCTCAGGATCGATTCCGATGGCCGTGGCTATGAACCCTGCCAGGGTTGAAATCCGATTAGCTTTATCTAGAAAGGAACCAAGCTCATTTTGAAAAACAACGTTTGCTAGTTTTTGTAGACGTTCGTCCAGCGGCGATGCGACATCTTTATTGTAAAAAAAAGCGGCATCTGTCAGGCGCGGCGTTATTACTCGTTCATTTCCCTTAATAATAGTTGGTGGATCTAGGCTTTCTATATTGGTAACGGTGAGGAAATGTGGAAGCAGGGCAGCATTCTTGTTTCTGATGTGAAAGTATCTTTGGTGTTCGCGCATGGCTGAGATGAGTGCTTCTTCTGGCACATCGAGAAATGAGGCTGCAAAGGTACCAGAAAGAACGACTGGCCACTCTACCAGCCCAGTGACTTCGTCGAGAAGCGCTTCGTCCTTGGTTAACACGCCTCCTAACCTGGTTGCTTCGAGTTCGAGTTGGTTAAGGATTTGGTCGCGGCGTTGCTGAAAGTTTACTTGCACCTTTTCTGCACTCAGTAAGGCCTCATAGTCGTTGGCATGGTTCACTGAGCAATGTTGTTCGCCCATATAGCGATGGCCACGGGTAAATCGGTCGGCATCCTTACCATATAGACTACTGGCTAGAACGGTGCTTCCATATAACACCAGAAGCCATTCTACTGGCCTGACGAATTCGTCTTTTGAGCTACCCCAACGCATTTTTTTTGCAATGGGAAGTTTGCTGATCGATCCGTCAAGTATGGTTTGAATTAAATCCTCTAGGTGTTTGCCACTGATACTAGAACGATAGATTACCCAGGCACCTTTATCTGTTTCCAGTGTTTCCAGGCTGCCGAGTTGTTCTAAACCGCAGGATTTAGCGAACCCGAGCAAAGCTTTGCTCGGGTTCCCCTCGCTGTCGTAAGCGGCTGTCAGTGAAGGTCCTTTTCTTTCGACTTTCTGGTCGGCTTGTCTACTGGCCAAGCCGTTAATTTTCACTGCGAGTCTGCGAGGCGTCGCGTACGACTCGATTTCCTGATAAGGCAATTGCAGTGCATCAAGTTGTGCGGCAACTTCCCTGCTTAGGCCATTCATTAGTGTCTTCAGGCTCTTAGGGGGCAGTTCTTGAGTGCCTATTTCGATAAGAAGCGGATTACTGGCCACCCTTGTTCTCCTCTAAAGCCGCTTGGCGCAATGACTCTTCCGCAAGAGGAAAGCCCAAGGCTTGTCGGGTATTGAAATAACTTTGGCCGACGGCGCTGGAAAGCTTGCGTACTCGCAAGATGAATCGTTGTCGTTCAGTTACTGATATGGCTTGCCTGGCGTCCAGTAAATTAAAGGCATGCGACGCTTTCATGACATACTCATAAGCGGCCAGCGGTAAGCCCGCCTCCAGCAATCTGGTTGTTTCATCAGCGTAAAAATCAAAATGCGCGAAAAGCCCCGGAATATCGACCTGATCGAAGTTAAAGGTCGACATTTCTACTTCGTATTGATGAAAGATATCCGCGTAAGTGACAATATTATCGGCTTGTTTAGTCCACACTAATTGTTGAAAGTCCTCTACGCCTTGAAGGTAAAGTGCCAGACGTTCGAGTCCATAGGTTATCTCCCCCATGACTGGATAACATTCAAGGCCCGCCACCTGCTGAAAATAAGTAAATTGGGTTATTTCCATACCATCCATCCAGACTTCCCAGCCTAGACCCCAAGCGCCCAAAGATGGCGATTCCCAGTTATCCTCAACGAAGCGAATATCATGCACTTGGGTATCAATACCAAGGTAGTTTAATGATTCTAGATAAAGCTCCTGAAAATTTTCTGGGTTAGGTTTCATGACTACTTGAAACTGATAGTAATACTGATATCGGTTCGGGTTTTTTCCATAACGACCATCGGTTGGTCTTCTGCAGGGTTGCACATAAGCTGCAGACCAGGATTCGGGACCAATGGCGCGCAAAAATGTAGCTGGATGAAAGGTGCCAGCGCCCACTTCCATGTCATATGGTTGCATGAGAACACAATCTTTTTCCGACCAAAATTGTTGGAGTGAAAGAATTAGGTCCTGGAACGTGTCAGTTTTTGCCATCCGGGAATTGCTCTGTATCCAAAAGTCGGTAAGTATAACCAATATCGAGCAAGGTTAACGATATGAAGTTAAGATGTGATTGGGCTGTAGGTGATCCGATTTACGAAAATTATCACGATGAAGAGTGGGCGGTGCCTACTTATGATGATACTTTATTATTTGAATGTTTGTTACTGGAAGGTTTTCAGGCGGGATTGAGTTGGATAACTGTACTGAAGAAACGAGCCCATTATCATTGTGTCATGGATGCCTTTAATCCTGAAAAAATAGCCCGGTATGATGAAACCAAGGTCCAGGCATTGCTATTAGACAAAGGTATCATTAGACATGAGCTTAAGATTCGCGGGGCTATTAAAAATGCCCAGCGGTTTCTGGCACTGCAAGAGGCAGGTAACTGTTTTTCTGACTATATCTGGTCTTTTGTAGATGGTCAGGTGATTGAGCATCAGTTTGCTTCCTTGGACCAGGTCCCAGCTGTTGATGAAATTTCGATTCGAATGAGTAAACAGCTGAAGAAAGCGGGTTTTACTTTTGTTGGTCCCACCATTTGTTATGCTTTCATGCAAGCAACTGGGATGGTCAATGATCACCTTTTATCCTGTTTTCGGCATGAGGAGTGCAGAGCGGTTCATGATTTCTAGATTCATCCTGGCGTTAATAAAACTGCTGGCATTACAACCTCGGAAGATGAGCCAGGCGGAAGGTTTGTTGCTAGGCTATTACCATTATTTTACTAGGTCCAAGGCATATCGCGTGACCAGGGCTAATATCAAATTATGTTTTAGTCAGCTCTCCGAAAAGGATCAGCAAAAACTTGTGATCAGCAGCCTGGTATCGACGGGTAAGACTTTAATGGAAACGCCAGCCGCCTGGCTGGGTGAAAGTAAGTACTTACTTACATGGATATCTGGAGTCGAAGGAGAAGATCTTTTTTTAGATGCACTTGCCAGTAACAAGGGTACCCTTTTGTTATTACCCCACGTCGGAAACTGGGAATTGTTGAATGTTTATATTTCTCAAAAAGGTGGTACCACGGCGTTGTATAAACCACCCAAATTAACGGGCTTAAGTGATGCTATCGTTGCGTTACGAGGCCAATATGGAAACGAACTGGTAGCGACTGACAAGCGCGGTTTGAGTAGATTATTCCGGGTGCTTAGTAAAGGCGGTGTGGCGACCATCTTGCCAGACCAGACACCAGAAGTGGGTTTGTTTGCATCTTTTTTTGGTTCCCAGGCTTTAACAGATAGATTGGCTTATCGGTTAAGCAAACGTTCTCCGGTCACGGTATTGACCGTTGCAGTTTATCGATTGCCAGATGGTCGGTTTAAAATATGCTTTAGCGAGCCTGACCCAGACTTTGCCAGTGCTGATGAATTAACAGCGGTGCGTGGACTCAATAAAACAATTGAGAATTGCGTACGGGTTTCACCTGAACAATACCAATGGGAATATAAACGCTTCAGGAAGCGCCCGAAAGGTGAAAAAAAACTATATGCGTTTGGGAAAGATCAATACCACTAGACTTTTTCAGCAATCAGTAACGATTCATTTCGTAGTCCCTGGCCAGTATCACCAGTGGATTGCAGGTCCAGAAATACTCGCGGTGATAAATCTGTAAAAAGCTTTAGCAGTTCATTTTGCTCTAGCAAATAAGCTGGATTTTTTGGACCGGTTTGCTTATTCGTGTCAGCAGTCTTCTGAACGAAGGTCTGATAGAACAGAATCCCGGAGGGATTAAGAGCTCTTACTAATGCTTGTGCCAGATTACGATCAAGATAGTAATTAACGATAATCAGGTCAAAGTGCTTACCTTCAAAGGAAGCGGCCCTGACATCAAGACAGTTTGTGTTGATGTTAAGGTTAAGTTTATTGGCTGCAGCGGTTAGTTTTTCGAGAGCTACTGATGAGATATCCCAGGCAGTTACCTCGCACCCTAACTGAGCAAGATATAAGCTGTTGCCTCCGAGGCCACAGGCAAGATCAAGTGTCGTTGCCTGTTCAGGGAAGAGGAAGGCATATTTTTGTAGCAAAGGGTTGCTTGGTCCTGGGTCTTTTTTTTGCGAGTAAATTCGATTCCATTTTTCCTGGTCAGTCATAACGCTTTATTTTCGCCAGAACATGGTGGTGAATAAAACCAGTATGGTAAAGATTTCCAATCTTCCTAATACCATTCCCAAGCAGAGTAGAATTTTAGCTGTGCTGCTGATTTCAGAATAATTTTCCGCCACCTTGCCGAGACCGGGACCGAGATTATTCATAGCCGAACCGACCGCAGAAAAAGCAGTTACGAAATCTAGGTCGGTGGCAATCAGGCTTAGAAGCAGGACAATGAATAACAGTATGTAAATAGAGAAAAAGCCCCAGACAGCATCGATGACATTGTCTGTCATTTTGCGACCGCTTACCTTTATGGGAAAGATCGCGTTCGGATGTATAAGTCGATAAATTTCTCGAAGCCCCTGTTTGTAAATTAATAATACTCGAATGATTTTTAGCCCACCTCCGGTTGACCCTGCACAGGCTCCGGCAAATGCGCCGAGAATTAACAGGTAGGGCAGTATGCTCGGCCACTCACTGAATTGTGTTGTCGCAAAGCCCGTAGTGGTAAATATGGATACAACTTGAAAAATAGCCTGTCTGATAGCGGTTGCGCCGTTATCAAGTGTTGTCGCTAAGATGATGGCGGTGATGACGATAGAGCCGAAAATGATAGCAAGGTAAAAGCGAACTTCTTCATCCTGGAAGTAGTGACGAATCGAACGGTCTCTTACCGTGAAAAAATGCAGCGCAAAATTCAAACCAGAAATAAGCATAAATACCACCGCTACGGTTTCAATTGCTGGGGAATTAAAGTAACCGATACTGGCATCATGGGTTGAAAAACCACCGATGGCGATAGTCGAAAAACTATGGCAAACGGCATCGAATAAGGTCATTCCAGCAATCCAGTAAGCAAGCGCACAAAGCACGGTCAGGCTGACGTAGATCGACCAGAGGGCGATAGCGGTCTGCTTAATCCTTGGAGTCAATTTGCTGTCTTTAATTGGTCCTGGCGTTTCTGCTCGATATAACTGCATACCGCCTATCCCAAGCATGGGTAGGATAGCCACGGCCAGTACGATGATCCCCATGCCACCGAGCCATTGGAGTTGTTGTCGGTAGTAGAGGATTGATTCTGGCAGTTGATCAAGGCCGACGATAACCGTACCTCCGGTCGTAGTTAAGCCAGAAAAGGATTCGAAGAAAGCATCTGCCAGCTCCAGGTCAAGCAGCGATGCGTCAGAAAAAGGTAATGCGCTGAAACAACCCAGGGCCAGGTAGCACAATACTGTGATCAAAAATCCGTCTCTGGTTTTGAGCTCTTTCTGGTAATTGCGAAATACAAACCAGAGGGTTGCACCGGATAGAAAAATAGTCGTCATGGATTTTATGAAGACTTCATAAGCACCATCCTGGTAGTACAGGGAGACAAGCATAGGTGGCAGCATGGTGGCGCTGAAAAACAACAGCAAAGCACCAAGGATTCGAAAAGTGACCCCGATCTGCATGGCCTAGAAAAAACTCAAAGGGGCCTGAAACAGCACCTCGACTTCTTTAATTCTGCTCTTATCTACCAGAAACAGAATAAAGTGGTCATCGGCTTCGACCACGATATCATCATGAGCAATCAGTACTTCATCGCCTCGGACCAAGGCACCAATGTTGGTCCCTGAAGGTAATTGGATATCTCCGAGAGCCTTGCCTATGACTTTCGAGGAATTCTGATCCCCATGAGCGATGGCTTCTATTGCTTCAGCAGCCCCTCTTCTGAGTGAGTGGACCTGAACGACATCACCGAGCCTGATATGCGTCAAAATAGCGCCGAGGGTTGCTATTTGTGGCGAAACCGCGATATCTATCTCCTGACTATGAATGAGATCGGTATAAGCAGAATTATTAATGAGCGTGATGACTTTTCTTGCTCCCAGGTTCTTTGCCAACATTGAGGCCATGATGTTAGCTTCGTCATCATTGGTAACAGCGCAAAACACATCAGTGTCTTCAATATTTTCTTCTAATAGCAATTCGCGGTCGGAAGCATTGCCATTAAGAACGATTGTTTTAGACAGTGATTCGGCAAGTGCTTCACAGCGTTGTCGATTTTGTTCGATGATACGAACGCCGTATTTCTGTTCAATCTGAACTGCTAAATTTTCTCCTATGTGCCCTCCTCCAGCAATAATAACGCGTTTGTTGGGCTTCTCGTTCTGACGTAATTCCTGAGTAACGGTTTGGATGTGTTGAGCAGCTGCGATGAAAAACACTTCATCGTCCGCTTCAATGACAGTATCGCCCTGTGGAATGATGGCATGATCTTTACGAAAGATAGCTGCTGCACGAGTTTCAACCAGTGGCATATGCTTGTGAAGGGTTTTCAGCTGCTGATTTACCATTGGACTATTGCTATGCGCCTTGAGCCCTACCAGTTTCACCTGGCCACCGGCAAAATCCATGACTTGTAGCGCACCGGGGTTATCGATGAGCCGTTTGATATCGTGGGTGACGATTTCTTCCGGGTT
>JABIZD010000148.1 GCA_018666555.1 Gammaproteobacteria bacterium | reverse complement strand
TTCATTTCTTCTTATGGTGAAGAGCGGTTTAAGTCTGATGTTGATAAAATAAAAGACTACATTGTCGCCGGTGATGTCATGCAGGTGGTACTTTCACAACGGATGTCCTGTGCTTTCGAAGCCGAACCTCTGAATCTTTATAGAGCTTTGCGCGCAATGAATCCGTCTCCATACATGTACTTCATGGATCTGGATAGCGTGCAGATCGTTTCGTCTTCGCCGGAAATACTGGCTCGATTAGAAAACCGTGAAGCAACGGTAAGGCCGTTGGCGGGTACCCGAGCAAGGGGTCGAAACCCGAGCCAGGACCTTTTGCTTGAAGAAGAGTTGAAGAATGACCCCAAGGAGCTGGCAGAACATATGATGCTCATCGATCTCGGTAGAAATGATATTGGCAAGGTAGCAAATATCGGTACCGTAGAGGTATCTGAGATGATGGTTGTTGAGCGCTACGCCCATGTGATGCATATGGCATCTCATGTGACCGGCGAACTTCGTGACGAGTTTTCGGCTATGGACCTGCTCAAGGCTACACTGCCAGTCGGTACGCTAAGTGGGGCGCCTAAAGTCCGGGCGTTAGAAATTATAGATGAATTAGAACCAGTCAAACGGGGGATTTTCGGTGGTGCAGTTGGGTACTTTTCCTGGAATGGGAATATGGATACGGCGATTGCAATACGAACGGCTGTGTTGAAAGAGGGTCGTCTTTACATTCAGGCTGGTGCAGGTGTAGTCGCAGATTCAGTGCCCCAGCAAGAGTGGACAGAGACAATGAATAAGGCCATGTCCGTTATTAAAGCGGCCGCGATTGCCGAGGCGGGTCTGAAATTCGCCGTAGATCCCTCACACCAGAGAAATGAATAACATGACCCTAGTTAATCTCCACCGGTGCCGTTTATGTTGTTAATGATCGATAATTACGACTCTTTCACCTATAACGTGGTGCAATATCTTGCAGAGTTGGGCGAGGAGGTCCAGGTATTTCGTAACGATCAAATAACACTGACCGATGTCGAAAAGTTAGCACCAGAGCGTATTGTCATCTCACCTGGACCCTGCACGCCTAATGAGGCCGGTATTTCCATGGACTTGATACGTCATTTTCAGTCCAGCATTCCGATTTTAGGCATTTGCCTTGGGCATCAGAGCATTGGTCAGGTCTACGGTTGCCGGATAGAAGCTGCTGGGGCGGTGATGCATGGCAAAGCTTCAATGATTCACCATCAGAAAAAGGGAGTTTTCACCGATCTACCCAGTCCTTTCAAGGCCATCCGATACCATTCATTAGTGATTGGCAAAAGCAGCCTCACCGATGACTTGGAATTAACCAGTTGGACCGAAAATAAAGACGGTAGCATTGATGAAATCATGGGTGTCAGACACAAGCATTATCCTGTTGAGGGGGTACAGTTTCACCCGGAATCGATTCTGAGCGAACATGGTCATCAACTTCTTCAGAATTTTTTGGATCAGGAGTAGGTAAATGGAAATAGCGAAGTTGCTATCCAAGCTAACGGATAGACAGGATCTGACTGCTGCAGAAATGACGGCGCTAATGCGCGAGATTATGACCGGCAAAGCGACACCTGCCCAGATTGGTTCAGCTCTGACGGCATTGATGATGAAAGGTGAGACAGTCACCGAGGTGGTTGCGGCGGCTACTGTAATGAGAGAGCTGGCACTGCAAGTACTAGCCGAGCAAGCCTGCTTAGTCGATACCTGTGGTACTGGCGGATCGGGTTCACGTAAGTTTAATGTATCAACCGCCAGTGCATTTGTCGCTGCAGCTGCAGGGGCTAAGGTTGCAAAGCATGGAAACAGGGCCGCTACTGGCAATAGTGGCAGTGCTGATTTACTTGAAGCTGCAGGCGCCAGACTTGACCTTAATCCTCAGCAGGTAGGTCGGTGTATTGACACGGTGGGTCTCGGGTTCTTGTTTGCTGCAAATCACCATCAAGCCATGAAACATGCCAAAAAGCCGAGAGAGGAACTAAAAATACGAACCTTGTTCAATGTTTTAGGGCCGCTGACTAATCCTGCCGGGGCAAAGCGACAAGTAATGGGAGTTTTTAGTCCACATTGGTTGAGGCCACTGGCCGAGGTGCTTTACGAACTAGGTAGTGAGCATGTATTGCTAGTTCATTCAAATGATGGCCTGGATGAAATTAGTATTGCTGCGCCAACCCAGATCGTGGAAATGCGCGATGGGCAGTATCAAACTTATCAGCTGAAGCCAGAAGACTTCGGAATGCGGTCATCCTCGCTGGAACCTCTGCGTGTGGCAAATAGTGCCGAGAGTTTGGCGCTGGTCAGCGCAGCCTTGAACCAACAGCATGAAGCAGCGACTAATATTGTGTGCCTCAATGCAGGTGCAGCGATTTTTGTCGCTGGATTAACAGCCGATCTACACTCTGGTGTGATGATGGCCCAGGATGTCATAGCTTCAGGTCAGGCAGCTGAAAGAATGCAAGTTTTCGTGGATTTCACCGTTGAAATTGCCGGTTCGTGACGATGGGTCTGCCGACTATTCTCGAAACTATCGTTGCTGAAAAGCAGGTGCATGTTGCCAACAGGAAACAACAACGGCCCATGTCACTGCTTCAGGGAGTGGCTCTACCCGAACCTCCCAGGGGGTTTTGCGATGCTATAGGTAAAGATCTAGCCAGGGGCAAGTCAGCTGTGATTGCTGAGATTAAGAAGGCTTCGCCATCCAAGGGTATTATTCGAGCAGATTTTGATGTGCCTCAAATAGCTAAATCTTATGAGAAGTATGGGGCGACCTGTATTTCCTGTTTGACCGACGAGACTTTCTTTCATGGTCGAGACAGTTATCTAACAGATATAAAGACTGCGGTTTCGTTGCCGGTTTTAAGAAAAGATTTCATTATCGATGAATATCAGATTCAAGAGTCGCTGGTATTGGGTGCAGATTGCATATTGCTGATTGCTGCCATCCTGGATAATCGGCAGTTGGCTGATTACTACCAGATTGCGTCGGATCTGGGATTGGATGTGCTAGTAGAAGTGCATGATACTGACGAGTTGGATCGGGCACTTGATCTCAAACCTAAATTGCTTGGCATCAATAATCGGAATTTACATACCTTTGAGGTTAGTTTAGATACTACCCTGGCATTAGTCAGTCGGGTACCTGACAGTGCAGTTGTTGTCACTGAGAGTGGTATTCGCAAGCGTGCAGATGTCGTAAAAATGGAACATAACAATGTGCGTTCATTCTTGGTGGGAGAGGCCTTCATGAAGTTTGCAGAGCCAGGAGAAAAACTCGCGGAGTTGTTTCCTTAAAACCAGCTGCGAGCCAAACAGTGTCGGCTTTTCCTCAAGCGTTTGTAAAAATTATACGAACAGGCAGGATCTTCTGTTCTTGCTTTTCAAGCCGGTTACAGCCGAGCTGATTCAAAAACAATCTTTAAGGCGCCCAGGTCAGTGTATGATCTGTCGGCAGATGGGGAATGCCGGCGTAGATCTTCCCGCATAGACCCTGGCGCTGAGAGGTTTTTACCGATGTGGGATAACTCTAACAGTAAACGGCCTGTGTGCTGGCGGTTTGCTAGCAGTTTTCCAGCGGTTTGCTGGTTTTTTGATTAGATGCCGTGCTGTTGCAAGCGGGCGCGGGCTCTGAGAGGCTGCCTGCACTGCCCTGTTAAATTAATTTAGATGATAACAAGGTAAGATATCATCACAAAAGTTACCGCTGACTAGATCTAGTGTGTAGTAGAGAGCAAACCGGCAATCGGTTTGATCAAGGTGGTTTTACATGAGGGTTTCAACCTATGAAAGGAAACGTTAAATGGTTAGACGGGAAGATGTTTCTGGCTGAATCGGCTAGTGGACATACCGTTGTTATGGATGGGCCTGAGGAAAATGGTGGCCGCAACATTGGTTTTAGACCGATGGAAATGGTGCTTCTGGGCATGGCGGGCTGTACTAGCTACGATGTTATTCATATCTTAGGCAAGGCCAGGCAGAATGTAACCGATTGTGTCGCAGAAGTTGAGGCTATTCGCGCCGATTCAGTCCCTGCCGTTTTCACAGATATTCATCTTCATTTCCTGGTCACAGGTGTTAACCTGAAACAGGCTCAGGTGGAAAGAGCTATAAAATTATCGTCAGAAAAATACTGCTCGGCTTCAATGATGTTGGAGGCTGGAGGGGTTAAAATCACCTATGACTATGAAATTCGGCAAGCAGCATGAAGAGTCGACCTGGTAGAACCAATGGTATGCGCCATGTGGCCTTGTTTGTCGAGCAATTTGAGCAGGCAGAAAAATTTTATGTCGAATTGTTAGGTATGGAAGTTGAGTGGCGGCCGGACCCGGATAATGTTTATCTGACCAGTGGGAATGACAATCTGGCGTTACATCGAGCAGAGACAACGCCGGGGTTGAGCAATCTGGACCATATCGGTTTTTTCGTTAATGACCTCGATCAAATTGACGTTTGGTATGAGTTTCTTGAAGAAAACCAGGTGACCCTGTTGACTAGACCGCGTCTGCACAGAGATGGAGCTAAAAGTTTTTATTGCAAAGACCCGGCGGGTATCAAGGTGCAGATTATTTTTCATCCGCCTATAGCGGCTCAGGAATAGGGCGACAAGCAAACCAGCTCTGTATTAGAGGGGGGGTTAGATCCAGAATGTGGTTTTCGTCATCAGGCCTGATATCGCCGTCATCACCTTTCTTATGGATGATGGATATTGCCTGCCCCCGTGTGCCAATGCTGTCTGGGAATGTCGCATTTCATCATCGCGCATAGCACCAAGAATAGCTTTTGATTTTTGATCTTCCTCGGGTAGTAATTCAATATGCTTATCAAGGTGTTTGCAGACTTCCTCTTCGGTTGCTGCGACGAAACCAAGGTTGATGGCATCTCCCATTAGGCCTGTTGCCATACCTGTAATAAAAGAAGCTGTGAACCATATTGGATTCAGATAACTGACATGGGAGTCAAGTTCGCTTATTCTATTCTGACACCAGACTAGATGCTGCCGCTCGTCTTCAGCCGCTGCCCGCATATGATCTTTGATGTCAGGGCTTCTTGAGGTGATTGCTTGTCCACTATAAAGTGCCTGCGCGCAGACCTCACCGCAGTGATTGACTCGCATCAGACTTGATGAAAGACGTTTTTGTTCTGTTGACAGGGTTGGTGCATCGTTATTTCTCCAAACATCGGCGTCCGAATCAGCGGCCAGGTTGCCAGCGGTTGTGCGAATTGCTTCGTCCAGATTTAATAACCATTTGTCGATAGTGGAAATATTTCTCATGGCTAAAAGTCTAATCTTGCTCCAGTACGTAAGTGGTAAAACCTTTTTCATTCATTAAATAGGCTCCAAGCTCAGCAGTTTTAGGTTTATCGACACCTACGGTGACATAGACGTGTTCGGTAGATAACTGATTTAGATTCTTCCTGAGGAGGAGTAGCGGGATATTGATACTGCCCGGATGCCTCGTCTGATCCGGGCTATTAAGTACTCTAAGATCGACGATAATGATTTTCGAAGTGGCGAGTGCTCTCATCTCCTTTAAGTCTTTTGTGCTGATATATTCAATAACCGGTTCCATCAGGAGTTCTTCAAATTCTTGAGAGGCGAGGCGCATCAGTGTGCAGGCCGATACGGCCGATACCGTAGCGTTCCTAAGGTCATCACTGACCAGGGCATCCTGGCCGAAGGTCTCCCCGATAGCTAATTCTGCGACCAGTAGGTTTGTGCCATCTTTCTCCATTTCGACTTTGACCCTTCCGGAACGAATCGCATAAAAATAATCCCCGGGATCATTCTGACGGATAATGATGTCACCCTTCTGGTGATGAACCTGCTCAAAGCGTTTAAACAGAGTCTGAATGTTTTTTGGTGGGATGAATTCAAATAAAGGTGTGCTCAGTAATTCGCTCATCCAATCCTTGGTTTCCTCCTGGGTACTGGTTTCGTCGAAATTTTCTAATATTGCTTGCAGGGTTGCCTTGTTGGCGGTCAATATTTCACTGTCTTCCTCGCACACAGCTGAAACGGTGTGAGGCGAACAGTCGTCTATCGGTTGGTTTGCCTGTTTATCATCAGAGCGAAAGATCGACGCATTGAAATTTGCATCCAGTAACTTGATGGCTCCCTTTAATAGCCAATATTGATATTCATCTGTTGTAGATCGCTTAAAGATAAGCGATCCGGGTACAGCCTGAATGAGTTTGCTCTCAGCTATAGCTGCATCTAATTGATTTTCTGTCATGCTGTTAAAGGGTGACAAGTTGTTGATGGCTGAGCGGGTAGTCGTATCCATGTTATTTTGCTGGTTGAAGATTGCCGGCGTATTATAATTGTAGCTAACCCAACTTGATAGCGGTTGAGTGCGATTCAGGCGGTTATCTCAGGGCTTTGCCAGTACCTTTGTTATGGGAAACTTTTTGCCAGGTATCGGTTAGCCTGTTGTGTTGCGCTTGGATAGGTAAGTGCTGATATTGCCCTGGCCTCTAGATCAGGCTGGGGATTTAATTTTTTCAGGAGCTTACACCTGTTTGGCTTTCGCCTCTTTGTAAGGTGACACTGACGTTTTTAGCTAGGGCGATGGCGCCAGGTTTATGAACGGTAATTCGTAAACCAGCGACACCAAAATTAGTCAATATATATTCAGCCACCTGCTCTGCTAGTGCCTCGATCAGCTTGAATGAGGTTTCGCTTATCAATGCGACGAGGTCCTTTGTTAACTGATCATAATCAAGGGTATGGTCTAGTTGATCACTGCTAGCTGCCAGAGAGAGGTCTTTGTAGAGTTCCAGGTCAATAAAAAGTGTCTGCTTTATATTTCTCTCACGGGCATAAACGCCGATGACCGTATCGACCTGCAAGGAGTCAATTGAGATTATGTCTTTCATGGCGAGATCGCTTCTAGTTCGGTCATGGGCCACCTGGGTCGAACCTGGATACTCTGATTCTGCGTGGTGACGTTTTTTAATCGCAGCGCCCCGGTATAAGCGATCATTGCGCCGTTATCGGTACAGAATTTCAGTTCCGGGTAAAATATTTCGACGTTATGTTTGATTGCAAGCTCAGCAAGGCATTTGCGTAGTGATTGATTGGCGCTGACACCACCGGCTATTACCAGGCTCGGGAGGCGGGTGCTGATAAGCGAGCGTTCACATTTTATCCTGATGGTATCGATGGCTGCATCCTGAAATGCTCTGGCTATATCTGCCTTATCTTGATCCGTGGGTCTTTCTATAGCGGCGAGAGTATTTCTAGTATGAGTCTTGAGTCCACTGAAACTGAAGTCTAACCCGGGCTTACTGGTCATGGGCCTGGGGAAAGTGAAACGATCGGTGGCGCCTTGTTTTGCCAGTTTTTCTATTTCTGGTCCACCGGGATATTTCAGCCCAAGCATTTTTGCGGTTTTATCAAAAGCCTCTCCAGCTGCATCATCTATTGATTCGCCTAGTAACTCATAGCTGCCGGCCTGGTGGCAGGCCATTAGTTGCGTGTGTCCCCCGGAAATCAATAGCGCGACAAAAGGGTATTCGGGTGGCTTGCTAGTCAGTTGGGAGGCCAGCAGATGGCCTTCCATGTGATGAATACCGATGGCCGGAATATTTAAAGCCAATGCCAGGGATTGCGCTATGCTGGCTCCTACCAGCAAGGCACCGACCAGCCCGGGCCCCTGGGTAAAAGCAATTCCGTCAAGGTCTTCAAAGCGTGTGTTCGATTCTCGTAAAGCAAGGTCAATCATCGGCAAACATTTTATGATGTGATCACGAGATGCTAACTCAGGTACTACACCACCATAACGTTCATGCAATTCAACCTGGCTATACAATAAATCTGATACCAGCCCCTGATCTGAGTCGTAGATGGCCACGCCCGTTTCATCACAGGAAGTTTCTATACCTAGTACGCGCATGGCTGCTTTTCCGTCATATTGCTGTTAGCTTAAAATTGTACCGCTTAACGCATTCTAATGCCTGTTGTGGTTGTTTTGAACCCATTTTGGAAGCCTTGCCCAGGGTTTTAACGAGGCTTTGCTTTTTGTCATTGATATCGTTAAAATTGCGCCCTCTCATCAATACAGACATCGAATAACTATGCCATTTGTTAAAGTTAAAGAAAATGAACCATTCGATATTGCCTTAAGGCGATTCAAACGATCCTGCGAAAAAGCGGGTGTACTGGCTGAAGTCAGGAAGCGAGAGTTTTACGAGAAACCAACCTCCATCCGCAAGAGAAAAGCAGCTGCAGCGGTCAAGCGTTATGCTAAGAAAGTCCAGCGTGAATCTCGAAAATTAGAGCGTCTATACTAGCAAGTCTCCATCAACGGAGAACGAATGATGGCAAGCACCACAAAGTTTCAGTTGCAGGAGGCGGTGAAGGATGCCATGCGTGCCCGCGACAAACAAAAATTAGGGGCATTGCGCCTCATCATGGCTGAGATTAAAAGAAAAGAAGTCGATGAACGGTGTGAAGTCGATGATGAAGCGGTGTTAACGATTTTAACCAAAATGCTGAAACAGCGTCGCGACTCTTTTTCACAATATGAGGCAGCAGGCAGGCAGGATCTGGCTGACCAAGAACAGTTTGAACTGGACCTTATAGCAGAGTATCTCCCTAAGGCACTTTCTGAAAGTGAAATTAGTGATCTGATTGTAGAGGCAATTACCGAGACGGGCGCGACTGCGATCAAGCAGATGGGTCAGGTAATGGCTCATTTGAAACCTAAACTGCAGGGCCGGGCAGACATGGGCCAGGTAGGTGCTCAGGTAAAACAGAAGCTGAGCTAATTCCGATAACGCGCTTGCTTGTCATGAACAGCGATGCGATGCTAGACCCAAACAAATGACCATGCAAAAACGGTGATTCCCACAGCATTTATTGACGATGTACTTGCCCGAACTGATATTGTTGAGATAGTTGAAAGTCGGGTTACCCTTAAGAAAACGGGCCAGAATTATTCAGGTCTGTGCCCTTTCCATCAGGAAAAATCCCCTTCATTTAGCGTTAGTCAGGATAAGCAGTTTTATTATTGTTTTGGTTGCCAGGCCTCAGGTAGCGCGCTGACGTTTCTGATGGAATTGGAACGACTGGATTTTGTCAGCGCAGTCGAAGTCCTGGCCTCGCGTTTAGGGTTAAGTGTTCCAGATGACAAGCAGCGTCAGTCGTCTGAAGAAAGTCAGCGCCGAAAATTAGTATTGCTTCAGCTCGAACAGGCGGCCGATTTTTATCGTCGCCAGTTACGCAGCCATGCCCAGCGTGACCGGGCAGTTGATTACTTAAAAAACCGGGGTCTTTCCGGGACCATTGCAAGAGATTTTGGGCTTGGGTTTGCACCTGCAGGCTGGGATAACTTATTGAAGGAACTGGCTGTATCGGATGCAGAAGTGTCGCTGATGGTAGAGGCTGGCTTATTAATTGACCAGCCAGAGGAAAAAAAACGCTATGACCGCTTCAGGGATCGAATTATTTTTCCCATTCGAGATCTACGTGGCAGGACAATCGCATTTGGTGGGCGTGTTATTGGTGATGGCAAGCCTAAGTATCTGAACTCGCCGGAAACGTCCGTCTTCCATAAAGGCCGCGAACTCTATGGTCTATATGAAGCCAGGAAGAAACAGGCGAAATTGCATCGTATCCTGGTGGTAGAAGGTTATATGGACGTCGTTGCCCTGGCCCAGCATGGTATTCATTATGCGGTAGCCACCCTAGGGACAGCCACCACGCTTGAACATGTAGAGCGTTTATACCGGCAGGTTTCAGAAATAGTTTTTTGTTTCGATGGTGATCAAGCGGGACGAAATGCAGCCTGGAAGGCACTGCTGACGCTATTACCGTTACTGACTGACGGACGCAGCGCCAGCTTCCTGTTTCTCCCCGATGGAGAAGACCCGGATTCTCTGATTAGGGCTGAAGGCAACCAGGGATTTACCCAAAGATTGCAACAGGCCGAAACACTGGTTGATTGGTTCTTTCGCAAAATCCAGCAGGACCTCAACGAGAAAAGCATCGATGTTGCCACGATATCCGGTAAGGCAGCATTGAGTAAGCTGGCGATGTCACACTTGAATAATATGCAGGAGGGTGTTTTCCGACACTTGATGATCGAAGAACTGGCACAGAAAACCGGTTTGGACAAAGCCAGGCTTGAAGCCGTGACTGCAAAGTATGCGGCTCCGGTAGTGGGCGCTCACTCAGTCGCAGAGGACCACTCGGATGGTCCGCGGGAAGTTGATGAGGCTGTTGATCTGGCGTTGACGCTATTGGTGCTCCAGCCAGATCTGGCACTGGAATTTAGCACTAGCGATTATGAGACGCTGCTGGATCGGTCAGAAGATAATCTGCTTGCGCAGATCGCACTAAGAATTTCCGCAGATGGCTTGACTAGCCCCGGTCAGATCATGGGTTTATTTTCGAATAAAGACCAGCAGAATCGGATTCGGCAGGCTTTTGATCATAAACCTTTGTTAGGCGCAACTGAACTTCGTGATGAATTCGTTGGCCTCGTGAAGCGGAAATTAAACCGGCAGCAGAAGCAACTAAAGAAATTGAGTATTGGTGGCCTGCTGATCAAGAATCCTTCAGAATTGACGGAGTCAGAGCGTCAAATTGTCCGACAGAGTTTCTCCAGCACCAGCGCTAAAACTAGCTCTGACCCAGAATCAGAACCCCGCTAGGCGGTTTTATTAAGGCTATGAATTGAAGCCTATAAGGACTGGCTGAAGAACCATTCCTGTCTGGATAAGGTGTACTTGTAGCGATATAATAGGGTGCTCGCATGGGGATGCATAATTGAGAGGGGTTATGGCCAGTAGTGGGCTAGCGCAGCAACAATCAAGGCTGAAGAGTTTAATTAGCAAAGGCCGGGACCAGGGTTACCTGACCTACGCCGAAGTCAACGATCACCTTCCTGACGACATTTCAGATCCAGAACAGATTGAAGATATCATTGGCATGATCAATGATATGGGCATTCTTGTTCGTGAGCTGGCCCCTGAAACCGATGACTTGATGACCGAAGGGGATAGTACCGATGAGTTGGCAGCAGAGGAAGCTGCAGCTGTATTGGTAGCTGTAGAGAATGAGACGGGTAGAACAACGGACCCTGTTCGAATGTACATGCGAGAGATGGGTACGGTCGACTTGTTGACTCGAGAGGGCGAGATTGTTATTGCCAAGCGTATCGAAGAGGGAATCAGAGGTGTGCTGGAAGCGGCAGGGAAATTCCCTGGTATTGCTGAATCTGTTCTCGATCATTATGAAGAAACACAATTAGAAGAAGGTAAGTTATCTAATTTGTTGTTAGGGTTTTTAGACCCGGCTGAAAATGTGACGCCGGCAGCCCAGGTAGTGCCCGGTGAAGCAAAAAGTGACGATGCCAGTGAAGAAAATACCGGCCCTGATGCTGAATTGGCGGAAGAACGATTTACAGCGCTGCGTGCCCAGGTAATAAAAACCAATCGCTCGATCAAGAGGAACGGAAGAGATTCTAAATTGGTGGCAAATGAATTAGTAGCCCTGGGTGATGCGTTCCAGTTCTTTAAATTCATTCCCAAGGAATACCAGCGAATAGTTGATACTGTGCGTCAGCCGCATCACCAGATTCGGCGCTATGAGCGCCAGATTCTGGCAGTTTGCCTGCGTGAGGGCGGCATGACTCGCAAGGATTTCTTACAGACTTTTATAGGTCAGGAAGAAAACCTGAAATGGGCTTCAGAACAGATTGCCGCGGGTTTTAAGAAGCTCGCTGCTGTTGACGAGGAAATTGTTCGTATCCAGAAAAGGATTCGTTCAGTCGCAGAAAAAAATCAGCTGACTGCTTTTGAAATCAAAGAAATCAATCGACGTATGTCAATCGGTGAAGCAAAAGCCGGCCGTGCCAAAAAAGACATGGTTGAAGCAAACCTGAGGTTGGTCATTTCAATCGCGAAGAAGTACACCAATCGAGGCTTGCAATTTCTCGACTTGATTCAGGAAGGCAATATTGGTCTGATGAAGGCGGTTGATAAATTTGAATATCGGCGTGGTTATAAGTTTTCAACTTATGCCACCTGGTGGATTCGGCAGGCGATTACTCGTTCCATCGCAGATCAGGCCAGGACGATTCGTATTCCAGTCCATATGATAGAGACAATCAACAAACTCTCGAGAATTTCCAGGCAAATGCTTCAGGAAATGGGTAGAGAGGCGACACCTGAGGAACTTGGCGAACGGATGGAGATGCCTGAAGACAAGGTACGCCGAGTATTGAAGATCGCCAAGGAACCAATTTCAACCGAAACTCCGATCGGTGATGATGAAGATTCTAATTTGGGTGATTTTTTAGATTCAGATTCTAACTTGAGTGAGGGTGCGTCTGTTGGCTCTCCCATAGAAGCGGCGACAGCAGAGGGCTTGCGAGATGCTACCCGGAATATTCTGGCTGGCTTAACTGCACGTGAAGCAAAAGTGCTCAGGATGCGTTTCGGTATCGACATGAATACCGACCACACTTTGGAAGAAGTGGGTAAACAGTTTGATGTGACTCGAGAGCGAATCCGTCAGATAGAGGCTAAAGCACTACGAAAATTGAGGCATCCGACCCGATCCGATCAACTGAAAAGTTATCTGGACGAGCCGAATTGACCTATCCTCGATAGCCATCTATTAGAGGCTTTCCTGCCGAATTTGAGTTACTCCATAGAAGAACGAATCCACTGGGTTCGGGCATCTGGTCAATTACTTCAGGGCCAGAGCCTGCGACCGTGTCGCGGTCCTTTGGGTAAGGCCATGACTTATATCTTATCAGTGCTATTGTCATGGCCTGCAGGACCACAGGTGCTCTGCAGGACCATACCAAAAGAGGATTCTAGCCTTTGCCAGGAATCAACGGTGGTAACCTAGTATTGAGCTGATCCACCGTCGACGCTGAGTAGCGCGCCGGTAATCCCTGCGCCTGCCTCACTGGCTAGGAGGACCGCCATGGCTGCGACCTCTTCGACTTTATTTGGCCTTTGAATGGCAGATTCCTGAGAGAAAAGATCAATCATTTCCTCGAAGCTTATGCCCATGGCCTTGGCAGTATTCGGGCCATTGTCTCGGACGATATCGGTGATGATCAGGCCCGGGCAGATGGCATTTACGGTAATTCCCTGTGTTCCGACTTCACGAGCTGTCGCTTTGGTCATACCATTGACGGCGTGTTTTGCAGCGGTGTAAGCCGTTAGAACTGGCTTGCCGTGCTTTCCTTCTATAGAAGATATATTAATAATCCGGCCAAAGCTGTTTGGGATCATTAATTTTAAGGCCCGCCGGGTTCCCCAGAAGGTAGAATAGACATTCCACTTCATTGTTTCATCGAAGGCCTCATCACTCAGGTCAACTGTTGGCTGGAGATCACCCGCGCCACCGGCGTTATTAACCAGTATATCCAGTTGTCCAAAGTGTTCGGCTGTCTTGTCGACAAAGTTTTCAACCGAGTCCTGGTCCATGGCGTCGCCCTGAATGAAAACCAGGCGATCCCCAGCCCCTATTTCGGCAACGGCTTTTTGGGCTTTTGTGGGATTTCTGGCCATGATGGCAACCGAGGCACCTTCTTCAAGAAAAGCTTCGGCTATAGCTCTCCCGATTCCTGCAGAACCGCCGGTAACGGCAGCAATTTTTCCATCTAATTTCATCGCTATTCCTTATGTAAGTAAATTAAATCCATCTAATTTTTCGATTGAAGTTAATGCATTGCCGAGAAGCGTCTCGCCAAGTTTTTTGCCACGCTCATTGGCCGTATCCAGGGCGCTACAGATAATAACGGCATAGCATAAAAAATATAGTGTGCAGTATCGATAGCGTTCTCGACAAAGCTGTAATGAATAGGGATTGCCTTGGCTGGTTAACTGCTGATGATAGTAGGCTACCCAGTCACGGTCATCCAGAACTGCTTGGCTGGGGCTTTGACTGAGAAA
Source organism: Gammaproteobacteria bacterium (assembly GCA_018666555.1). Lineage (GTDB taxonomy): Bacteria > Pseudomonadota > Gammaproteobacteria > Pseudomonadales > Azotimanducaceae > UBA9926. The sequence continues at coordinate 11,652 of JABIZD010000148.1, read as the reverse complement.
ATAAGCCAGATCGTGCTCAGGAGCCGACTTACATAGAGCCTGGAAATCCACCAAGGCGACATGGTCTGAACCGAACATGAAGTTATCCAGACGCATATCCCCATGGGCAATACATAAAGGCCCAGCCATGATTTGATCGAGCAGTTTCTCTATGTGATCAGGAAGGTTGTTTGCTTTTAGAGCGGTTTGAGGATCGACTAAATGTGGGAATTTCTCAGTCACCACGGGCCAGCCAGCAGTAAAACCTTCAATCATGCCTTGTATCTGGAAATCTGTATTATGGTGAATGATGTCGGTGAGATGGTCTGGTTGCCAGGTAGAACGGTGGAGGGTAGCCATGGTATCTATTACCTGTTGGCATTCGTCTATAGTACAGCCAGCCACCTGATCGCCAGAACGGTAACCCTGAAGGTCTTCCAGCAAGAGAATAAATGCTTTGCTGTCCGGGTCAAAGGAAGCATGAAAACACTTTGGTGCCCTTATTGGTACCTCCTCTAATACCTGCGTATAGAACTGAACTTCACGTTCGTACATTTTAAAAAGATGAGCGATAGCTCTGTTTTCAGGAGAGGGTGATTGAAATTTAGCGATCAGGGAGTTAGGACAGTTTGTACCTGCGAGTGTTATTCGGGTCACCAGGCCGATGATGCCGATACCTTCGCCGAGAGGCTCAATCTGAAAATTTGAAATATTGCAATTGAGTGCTTCTTCCAGCCATTGTTTGTTGAGCTGCTTGATACTGACTGGAAAGGCAGGCATGTTAGGTGTCCAATACGAGAACGAGGTTGCTTAATGAATAGCCAAGTATACCGATCATGTGATAATCGTTCCAGACGGCTACAGTATGTTAGATTGCTTAATATACGGGTATTTCGGTCCTTTTTAGCTTTGGTTAATTCACTATGAATACGGTCAACGATATGTTGTTCCATTTTACTGATGAACAGCAGCAGTTCAGAGACAGCCTACGGCGATTTTTTAAAGACACTTCTCCAGTCACATCGGTTCGTGATCTTATGGAAACGGAAAATGCCTGCGACATGGAGGTGTGGCGGCGATTAAGTGATGAATTGGGTTTGCTGGGATTAATCATTCCCGAGCAGTATGGCGGTTCTGGTTTCGGCATGATGGAAATGGGCATAGCCATGGAGGAAATGGGCAGAGCACTTTACTGTGGCCCGTATTTTTCCAGCGCTATGATGGCGGCAAAGGCCATTGAATTAATGGCCTCTGAAGAACAGAAAACCGGGTGGTTGCCTGATATTGCTACTGGAAAATTGATAGCGGCTCTGGCTGTGGCTGAGTCAAGTGAATCTGATTTGATTGATTCTGTGCAGACTGCTGTTTCAACCGCGGGTGGTTACCATCTGACTGGAAGGAAAAAGTATGTGGTTTCAGGTTGCCAGGCAGACTTGCTGCTTGTCGTCGCTCGCCAGCCAGGAACGACCGGGCTTGCTGGATTGTCTCTTTTTGCTGTATCGCATGATGCTCAAGGTTTGTCAAAAAGGAGCCTGTCGGTCATGGATAGAACCAGGAAACAGGCAGAAATCGAGTTAGATAAGACTCCAGCAGTACTGCTGGGTCATTATGGTGAGGCAGGTGTAAAGCTACAGCAGGTGCTTGATTTGTCAGCTATCGCCCTTGCTAATGAGATGGTTGGTGGTGCCGAGAAGCTTCTCGAGGACATTTTAAATTACACTCAGGTCAGGGTTCAGTTCGGACGGACTATAGGGTCGTTTCAGGCTATAAAGCACCGCTGTGCGGACCTCCTGTTGGCGGTGGAGTTAGCTAAATCGGCAGCCTATTTTGCTGCCGAGTCGGTGGGTAGAGAAACCGAAAATTTAGCTGTAAATGCAAGTATTGCTAAAGCTGAGGCCAGTGAAACTTATTTGTTAGCGGCTCTGGAAACAATCCAACTCCATGGCGGTATTGGTTTTACCTGGGAAAATGATACCCATCTTTGGTTTAAGCGAGCCAAGTCATCAGAGGTGTTACTGGGTGACCCCAGCTGGCACCGGAAACGATTGATAGACGAATTGGTCAGGGCATCAGGAGATCAGGTATGAGTTCAGCAACCCTAATAGAAATAGCCGAGCAGGCCCGCGATTGGTTACACGAAAACTGGGACCCTGAACTAGATCTGGTGGTGTGGCGAAACCTTTTGGCCGATTCTGGATGGGGGGTTCCTGACTGGCCAAGAGAATGGTTCGGCAAAGAGCTGAGCACGGCTGAATCGTCAGTCGTTGAACAAGAGTTTGTGGCACTTGATGTGGTGGGTGTGGCCAAGACCGGCATACGAATGCTGGCTGCCGCTACCTTGCTTGAGCATGGCACGGATGAGCAAAAAGGTCAGTTTCTGCGTGGCATACTCACCGGAGAAGAAAGCTGGTGTCAGTTGTTTAGCGAACCCGGTAGTGGCTCGGACCTGGCAGGAGCAATAACGCGAGCAGACAAGGATGGCGATTGCTGGGTCGTTAACGGCCAGAAGGTCTGGACCACCAGCGCACATCATGCGGACTGGGGATTGCTCCTGGCTAGAACCGATTGGGACGAACCAAAGCATAGAGGCCTGACCTATTTTGTTATCAATATGCATCAGCCCGGCGTTCGAGTGTTACCGCTGCGTCAGATGAATCATCATGCATCCTTTAATGAAGTCTTTATGACCGATGCTCATGTGGAAACAGCCCACCAGGTGGGTGCTTTGGGTGCAGGCTGGCAGGTTGCTTTGACTACGTTGGCACATGAACGAAGGAGGGCAGATGGCCTAAGGCCGCTGGCTGTTGCTGCAGATGCCAAGGCTCGCCGGAAAGGTCGAATATATGAGCAGGAGCAGCATGAAACTGAATCGGTGATGGAACCGTATAAGTGGTATCCGCAGCGTGCAGGTAGAGTTGATCTTGCGTTGCCCAGAGCAATTGAAACAGGAAAGATAACCGACCCAGTAGTGGTACAGGAACTAGCAAAATTGATCATCCTGGCTCGATCATCGCAATGGACCGCGAAACGAGCCCGGGCAGGCCTGGCTGCAGGCAGGAAACAAGGACCAGAAGGGAGTCTGGGAAAGCTGGCAGCCAGTAATGTTGCTAAGCTGGCCGCCCGCGTTCACACCCTGATTGCCGGTGCCGATGCCATGCTTGAAGGCACAGATTCTCCGAGGCAGGGCGTGATTTCAGAAATTCTGATGTCGACCCCAGCTGTATCAATTGCTGGCGGTACGGATGAGATTCAGCGCAATATCATAGCTGAAAGAGTTCTTGGAATGCCGAAGGAGTCACGCTCTGATACCGGTCCTTTTCGAGACGTGAAGCGAAATTGAGAGACCTTGCTTAAGGGTTTTGCCAGACTTTTGCTCTATCAAGTGCCTCCCGATAATACTTTAAGCCAAATGTTAAGCAGATGATTGCGACGCTGTAGTTTATTACTGCTAGCAGAGAAATTGATTTTCCCAAGGCCAGTTCGCTGGAGAACAGGAAGTCACTGCAGATAGCCGGCAGTGAGGGAGCAAAGCTATAAGATAAAAAGTTAACAGCGATTAAGTAAAAAGCCACCATCTGGCCCCTTAACTCATTGGGCGAGATCAGTTGTAGAGTGGTGATGATTAAACCTGGCGGTATGGCCATGCAAAAGGTGACCGGTATCAATAATGCCAGGGCGATATAGGGGTTTGGTACCAGTGTCAGTACTGTGGCAAATGGTAACAGTACGATGGTGCTAGCCAGTACTACCCTTAGGGTCGCATCTGATTTTTTTTGGCGGATAAGCCAGCCGGCAAATAGTCCGCCACTGATGCTGCCGCCGATACCAAAAACCAAGGCGATGAAGCCATATGAAAGGCCTATATCGGTTCTCGACCAGGCATGATTACGGACAAAGTATTCAACCAACCAGGAAAATAATGACCATCCCTGGGTCGCCAGACAGAGATAAGCAAGGAAGACCAGCGTGAAAAACCGCTTCCGGCTTTTGATAAATTGCCAGACCTCTGGTAAAGGCACTGACTTAGATGATTCGAATTGTTTGCCCTTCCTGGCAGGTTCTATAAGGAACCACATGGCCAGAGCCACTAAAAGACCAGGCGCACCGACAATGATCAGCACCATCTGCCACGAATACACCTCTCCCAGCAGCGGCATAACCAGGTTTGGAGTTGCCTCAAGATAGTCAATGAGAGGACCTCCCGCTATATTTGCCAGGCCCTGACCAATGAATGGAGCTGAAGCAACGACACCAATCGCCAGCGGCAGGCGGTCTGCCGGGAAGTAGTCAGCCAGGGCGGAATTAGAGGCGGGTCCCAGTGTGGCTTCTCCTACCCCTACTCCCATTCTAGCGATAAATAAATGCCAGTAGTGATTAGCTGTGCCGCAGAGCATGGTCATCGCGCTCCAGCTGGCAATCCCTGCGGTCATTATATTAATGCGGTTAAATCGATCGCTCATCCTGCCGGCTGGATAGGACATCAAAGTGTAAAAAAGTGCAAACGCAAAGCCCATTATCAGTGATACCTGAGTATCGCTGATGCCGCCCAGGTCGCGCTTAAGAGGGCCGACCATAACGTTTAGGATCTGCCTGTCAATAATCGAAAAGGTCGAAGCAAGGGTGAAAATAAAAATAACGTACCAAAGGTATCTTGAAGACAGGTTTGACGACGGGTTGGAAGAGGTATGTAACATCAGGTTATTCTTTTTTTAGTTTATTGCAGCTTTTTGGTTTGTAGGGATGATTCTGGAATCGAATTAATAGCACTAGCGGCAGACTTGCTCTAATCGAATTAGTAGGGTGCGTCACCCTGGATGGTAACCCGCTCCATCTGTCTTGTGCTGGGCCAGTAATCTGCTGCGGCGAAGTGCTGTACAGCTCGATTATCCCAGAATGCCACAGAATTTTTTCTCCAGCGGAAACGACACTGTATATCGGGATTCCAGGCTGTGAGGAAAAGTTCGCTGAGTAATTTATCAGATTGCTCGGTATCAAAACCGTCCAGGCTTCTGGTAAAGATCTGGTTCACATAAAGGGACTTACGACCACTTACGGGGTGCGTTCGAACAGTAGGATGCTTTACTGGTGGGTAAGACAAGGCAATGGCTGCGATATCTTCTTCGTTAGCGCCCTTGACTCGCATGTTGTCCAGAAAGGCCTGATTGTCATGGCAAGCCAGGCTGATTTTGATTTGAGTTTTTGTTTTATTTGGCAGTTTTTCGTAGGCAAGTTCCATGTTGGCGAATAAAGTATCACCGCCTACCTCCGGGACCTCTCTAGCGAGAAGAATGGATCCCAGAGAGGGTTTTTTTCTCCAGGTGACATCAGAGTGCCATTTGTTGATTTTGGGGGGGTGCAGTGGGTCGTTATTGAGCTTAATGATTTCTGGATGCTGGGCGTTATTATCGGTAAATGGATGTATTTCAAGTTCACCGAATCGGGCGGCAAATGCAATATGTTGTTCGGCAGTGAGTGCTTGGTCTCTAAAGAATAGAACTTTCCGTTCTACCAGCAACTCCGTCAACCAGTCGATGATGTCAATTGATAGGGCATGACTGAGATCAATGCCCTGAATTTCTGTGCCAATGGCCGGTGACAGATGCTGTAACTTAAAACTCTCCCAAGGGGCTGTATTAGTTAGGGGCTGCATAATCTGACCCTTACTGTTGGTGTCTGTGCATGTCATATTAGCTTATATCATTTAGCCGATCGAAACTGCTGCAGTGATCTACTTAGTGCCAACATTGTATTCAGGTATTAGTTTCCTGCTGACCGAATTAGTGATCAAATTGATAAATTTCGATCAAGCAAGGCGTGCAGCCTTTCCCAGTGCCTCTCGGCGCTGGCTTTGTGATAAATCTCGCCTCTGTCGGGAAAAGCGAAGCCGTGTTCGGCACCTGGATACCACTCTAGGCGATATTTAATATCAGTTTGTTGTAACTGGTCCTGCAATTGATCTATGGTTTCCTTCGGAGCATAAGGGTCTATTTCAGCGCAGGCAAAATACATCTCCCCGGTGATGTTTTTGGCGGATAGATGAGGGGAATCTGCTCGGTTGGTGACAAGGTTAGCACCATAGATTGAGGCTGCGCAGAGAATGCGATCATTAAAGACAGCTGCAGCCTTGAAAACGAACGGTCCACTCATGCAGTAACCTACGGCTCCGATTCTTGATGCATCGGCCTGGCTTAGTCCGTCTATATAATGGAGCATCGCCTGGGTGTCAGCCATAACCAGTTCCAGGGACAGGTGGTGGGTCATTTCAAACATTTTTTTCATGCCCTGGTCAGTTCTCTCAAACACGAACTGCCGGGATTTACGATAATATAGATTGGGCAGGATTACGCAGTAACCGGTAGTCGCGATCCTTCTGGCCATATCATGTAACTCTTCTCTCTTGCCGGGAGCATCCATGAAAAACAGAACCACCGGGAAGGGACCATTTTCTTCAGGATGGGTAATAAAGGTATTCATATCACCATCTTTGGTTTGGATATCAACGTGATGCTCAATCATTTAAATCTACCTTCAGTAAATAAAACCATTGTGAAAAGTCAGCTTAAAGTCATTTATAACCAGGACAATCAATATTTCCTGCGCAGAGTTTCTTGGGCCTAATTAGGGCTATCCCTGGGTATCATTCGGGTTACCAGCAGGCTTTGATAGTGTCGCTGTATAGCGGTGATATTCCTTCATTGCCTTGTAACCGAATATTAATGTGATGAATAGACCGCTTATTAGCACCAGGCCAGTACCGGTGGTCGTTACGGCATCAAGTTCTCTGTCCGTGGTAATAAAACCAAAAGTAGCGACCAGGGTGGCAAAGCAATAGGTAATTTTAAAGCTCAGCACCCCCTTGCCCTTGAATAGGAAAAACACTGCCTGTTCGCCGTAATAACCTTGTGCGATGATAGTTGAAATGGCAAAAAACCAGGCTGCAAAGGTCACCAGGTAGATGCCTAACCAGTCATGAGTCTGGTTAAACGCATGGGCGGTAAGAGAGGCCCCATTATAGGATTTATAAACGCTATGATTTTTTTGCCTGGGTTGGTCGAGGCTGTTGACGTCATTGAAGTATGCAATGTGACCATTATCGGTTGAGCTAATATCGCCGTGCACGCGAACTAGGCTGTCGTTATCAGTTGTGACAATAATAAAAACGGGAGTAGTTCCGTCTTGGCTGGTGGAAAATCCCGTAATAGGTGTTGGGGGAAGTTGCCAATTCGCTGCTGACACTTCAGTAAAATCAAGTGTTTCCGTAAATTGCCCGTCAGCCTCCCGGTTCCATACCCCGGAAGACAGTATGATAAGCCCGGTGATAGTGCAGACGATGAGGGTGTCGATGAAGGGTTCAAGACCTGCTACGATGCCCTCCCGGACAGGTTCGTCTGTTTTTGCAGCACTATGAGCAATTGCCGAAGAACCCAGGCCAACCTCAGAGGAGTACAGAGCTCGCTTCATGCCCCAGAGCATTGCGGAGCCCATAGTCCCGCCTACGAAAGCTCCACTGGCCTGGGTAGGATTAAATGCTGAATCGATGATGGTGGCAAAAATAGAAGGCAGGGATTCGATGTTCAGTACCAGAACATAACCTCCAGCGATGAGATACATTACGCACATAATGGGTACGATGACGGCGGTAACCTTGCCAATTCGTTTTATACCGCCAATGATGACTAAACCTACGGTGATCGACAGTATCGCGCCAACCAGTAGTCTGGGCCAGCCAAAAAAGGTGTGGGTTAAATCGGCAACGTTCCAGGACTGAAACATATTGCCACCCGTGTACGAGCCGATAATAGTGGCTATGCAATAAATTGCACCGATAAAAACCCCCAGCCTGGGTAGCCCCAGTTCTGCAAAAGCACGTTTGGATACCCACATGGGTCCACCTCTGGGGTTAGCTGGGTCATCGAGGTTGCGATACATCATGGCGAGAGTGACTTCGGTTACTTTTAGTGCCATGCCGATAACGCCAACAACCCACATCCAGAAGAGGGCGCCAGGCCCACCTAAGGAAATTGCGATAGCAACGCCGCCTATATTACCAAGGCCAACCGTCGACGACATGGCTGTTGAAAGGGCTTGGAAGTGACTGATCGCACCTGGGTCATCAGGGTTATCATAACGTCCGAATGTAACCGGTAATCCGTGGGTCAGCGCCCGATACTGACAAAAGCCACTCCAGATGGTGAAAAGTATGCCCGCAGCGAGAACGATATAAAGTACATTATCACTCCATAAAAAGCTGTTGATGTTCTGAATTAGTTCCATGTCCCGCAAACTCCAATCGTAGGCGCAGGTACAGTGTAACAGTTATCTCCAAATATCCAGGTCGATGCTGAAGGGTTGTGACTGTTTGCAGGATTGCTTTAGGGCGCGGCTAAAGGTTTGTGGGATGATAGGATTTTAAGCAGGGAGCTTTCTGAGGAGGATTTTGGTGAGACTTGAAAACAAAGTTGCTGTTGTCACCGGAGCAGGACAGACCGCTGGGATAACGGTTGGTAATGGCCGAGCGACAGCATTGCTGTTTGCTCGGCACGGAGCAAAGCTGATGCTGGTGGATAGAGACGACGCCAGCGTCAAAGAAACCGCTGAACTGATTAAGTCTGAGGGGGGTGAGTGTTTGATCCATGCTATGGACGTAACAGACGCTCGTGCCTGCTTGGAAATGATTAAAATTTGCCAAGCGCAGTTTGGCCGAATCGATATCCTGCATAACAACGTTGGAATTGGTGCTGGAGACCGAGGTGTGACTCATCTCACTGAGGAGAGCTGGGACAGAATTATGGACGTTAACCTGAAGAGTATGTTTTTAACGGCCAAGTACGCTATTCCGGTCATGAGAGAGCAGCAGGCAGGCGTTGTTATAAATATTTCATCAGTTGCGGCGATTGCTGCCAGCAGCATGTTGGCTTATAAAACGTCGAAAGCTGGCGTCATTGCCTTGACCCAGCAGATTGCCGGTGCCAATGCTCGTTACGGAATAAGGGCAAACTGTATCCTGCCAGGCCTGATGAATACGCCGATGGCGGTAGAGGGCTATTCTCAATTGCGAGGCGTGCCTCGAGAGCAAGTGGTTTCTGAAAGAGACGCGAGGGTTCCCCTGGGTAGTAAGATGGGGACAGCCTGGGATGTAGCGCATGCAGCCTTATTTCTAGCCAGTGATGAAGCAGGTTTTATCACGGGTGTTAATTTACCGGTCGATGGTGGCCAAAGTATCAGGATAGGTTAGCCCGATAAGCGTGCGCTTGGGTAAGTCTTGCAATAAGAGGTCAGAGGGTACACCGCCCGGCATTTTTAAAACCCTTTCTTTAGTTAGGCACAAGTTCAGAAGTGGAGCCTTTAGCAGGAATTGGCGAGTAGGAAAAAGGCCTGATAGCTTTGCGGACGCGCATTTGCTGTTACCTGGAAATGTGCGAAGATTTAAGCACTGCGTTTCAGGAGAGTTGCAATGTCTGTATCTGAGGGCGTCAAGAATTTTGAGCGTGACAAACAAGGCCGTGCCTATGGAAGACCCGTCGCGACCAGTGATGAGGAACTGGTTCGCGTTGGACCAGGTACCCAAGGCGGAGAATTGCTGCGCCGCTATTGGCAACCTTTTGCATTATCGGGGGATGCCACTTCGCAGCCAAAACGGGTGCGCATATTAAGTGAAGACCTGGTGTTGTTTCGTGATGGTGCCGGCCAAGTCGGTCTGCTTTATCCTCGCTGTATGCATCGGGGAACAGACCTGATCTACGGAAAGGTCGAACAACAGGGTATTCGATGCTGCTATCACGGCTGGTTATTCGGTGCTGAAGGACATTGCCTGGAAATCCCAACAGAAAAAAACGAAACGCTGCGCGATAATATCCGCCAGCCCTGGTATCCGGTAGTAGAGGAATTTGGTCTGTTATTCACCTATATGGGGCCGCCGGACCGAGAACCTCAGTTTCCGACATTTTCTATTGCTGAAGACCTTGGTCCAAATGAAAGAATCACGGCCTACCGCTCCGAGTCGGGGCCAAATGGTCCACACCCGAAGATAGCCGCCAGGAGTGACTATAATTGGTGGCAAATGTATGACAATTGGATGGACCCATTTCACGTTTGTGTGCTGCATTTTTCGATTAACGGGCCGCAGTTTTCACCTAATTTGGGAATTCTGCCGGAAGTGAAATTCGAACAGACAGGTGACGGTGTAATATCAATTCAAAAGCGTCAACTCCCTGATGGACCGGTACAGCAGCGAATTAGTCAGGTGATTATGCCGAATATGAATTGTACCGCCGGGGTGACTGATGAAGATCTGGGTCGAGCTGGCATTAGCTGGACGTTGCCTTTAGATGATACTAATTATGTTTTATTTGGCCTGGCCCGGATAAATAAGGAAAACCCGCCCAGTGGTAGCGCTATTCCAATGCTTGAAGACCATTGGGGTCCGGCTCATGGCAAGCCGTTCAGCGAGTGGTCACTTCAGGATCATCAGCAGTGGCAGACAGATTACGTTGCACAGAAAGGACAGGGTGATATCAGTCTGCATAGTGAAGAACACCTGATGGCAGGAGATAAGGGAACCGCACTATCACGGCGTTTGTTTCGAAAATTAGCTGAAAGTGTTGCCAAGGGAGAGGATCCCGTGGGCGCTGGGGCAAACAAGGCTCGTAGGGTTGAGATTTTGGCGGGCAATTCGCTACTCGATCCTGAAACAGGAGAATGTATTGCAGGCTATGCTTCACGAGTCTGATTTCAGAGTCGTGTCCAAGTCCTTGAGAGGGTAGCTGTCTTGCGGCCCAAAGGTTGCGGCTCAAAGGTTGCAATGGAAAGGTTGCCATTGAAAGGGCCAGATGGAGCAGCAGGCTTTGTTTTTATATCTAGCTAAAAGTTTGGTGAGTGTGGCCGGCGAATTCGGTAGGCTCTGATCAGCAGGGGGTTAGGGTCTGTTTTCAGGCCAGTTCATCGAGCAAAGCACTAGTAAGATTCTCCAGGGTGAAAGGCTTTTGTAGCAGCTTCCATTTTTTGTCTATTTTAGTGCTTTCTGTACTCTGCGATGCATAGCCGGACATAAATATGCATTTCAGGTCTGGATACTCAACTAACGCTGTTCGTGCAAATTCGGGGCCACTGGATCCCCCCGGCAGGATCACATCTGACAGTAGGAGATCAAACGATGTTGCCTTTGCCAGCGCAGCCTCAGCCTCTGAGACTCGGCTGGTCGTTACCACTTTGTGACCAAGCTGACGTAACATTTGAGAGACCAGTCTGCGCACACCTGCGTCGTCTTCTAGCAGTAGAATTTGGCTCTGTTTAGGTTTTCTATTGTCCAGTTTAGCGCCAGTCTCTGAGATGCTGCTGTCTACCTTATCGGCGCGCTTCAGGTAGAGGGTCAAGCGGGTGCCCTCGCCAGGTTTGCTGGAAATCTCGATATGACCATCGGACTGTTTGACGAAGCTATAGACCATTGAAAGGCCGAGCCCAGTACCAGCACCCACCGCCTTAGTTGTAAAGAATGGTTCAAACACCTGCGATAGTGTGTCCTCAGTCATACCGTGACCATTATCTGACACCGATAATGAGACATAGTCACCGCTTTTAATGTCTGTATTGATTGGGAATTCATCGATATGAGGTTTTATATAACCATCTTGCTCTTGCTCTTGCTCTTGCTCTTGCTCTTGCTCTTGCTCTTGC
>JABIZD010000086.1 GCA_018666555.1 Gammaproteobacteria bacterium | reverse complement strand
GAGGGCGTGGGCAGGTTTGCATTTGCTCGCTGATTTCAACCCTGGAGAGGACAATCCCCGCTTACAAAAACACCCTGTGGCCTGCAGCTAACGCGCTATTACCCAAGCCCCGCAAAACTTATACGAACGCCAAACAGGTCGATAGCAGTTCCATCCCAGGCAAACATACCGGAATTGAGTGTCTTCTCCAGGCGAGTAATATCAAGCACTGCTAGTTCAATCCCAATGAGCCCTTCACGACCATCTGCTCCAAGCTCTACAAATTCGACCTGGGCTCCATCTGTCATGGTTATGCTGGCACAACCGGCTTTGCCGGTATCGACCTGAGCACCTAACACCGTTGCCCACTTCTCGGCAACATTCTGTGAACCCTGTACTGAAATCTGGCAGCCAGTAATATCACCGGTACATTTGGCGGTTCTTTGCTGCCACTGACTACCCGCCCAGACCCACTCTTCTACCGGATTCATCTCATCAAAAGAAACCAGTACTCCGCCAATGTCCTTGGGATGGACATGAAAAGCTTTCACTTCGGCTCGATCCACTTCCCAGATCTTTCTCAAACCCATCTTTTCAACCCGACCATTGACCGGCCCAAGATCGTCAACCTGAAATAACGCCATATAGCCGCAGTCGCCCTGCATTCTGGTCATCATTCGACTCACTGCTGTGTTTTCCTCAAATGGCGAGACCAGTTCAAGGAAACTAGTCCCGGTGGCCATGACGCTGTTGTTCAGGCCGAATTCGGCTACTCCTGGGTCTGCATAGTCGGCATCCAGTCCCAGCAGGGTCAACAATTGCTGTCTTGACGAAGCCAGGTCTTGAGTAGCAAAAGCAAGTTGTCTAATACGCATTTTTTAGTCCTTCTGTTGAGGAAATTGATTATACTGTGGCTCGAACCGGTGTGCTAACACCCCCACCCGCCCTACCAGGAATATCGTAATGAAAAGTTTTTTGAGCCTGTTAATCATCTCCTTCATCACTTTGCAGACTGCCCCCGCAGCAACCGAAGACTTACAGCAGAATTTCTCCGAGCGTGTCCAAGCCGCGCTCAGTCATGAGCGTCGCAGCGCCGATGAAAAATCTCGAGATGGAAATAGAAAACCTGAGCAAACTATTGAATTTTTTGGCATTAAGCCTGGAATGTCAGTGCTCGAATTAATGCCAGGCAGCGGCTGGTACACGAAAATACTAGGTCCGGTCCTTGAGCCTGAAGGCAAACTGTATCTCTCCATCGGCGCAGAGAGAATCGCTGAAAAGCTAGCCGATCAAGCCGGCTTCAGTTCCATAGAGCTTATCCCTTTTGATCGTAGCAATTTTGTTAGACAAAGCGGTTCCAGGCAGTATGAACTGCCAGAGTTCAGTTTCGGCGTTAAAAAAATCGATCTCGTTCTAACCTTCCGCAATCAGCATAATTTTACTGAACAGGGGCGTCAAAACATTAACCAGGCTGTGTATGAGGCGCTAAAGAACGGCGGGCATTATGGCATTATCGATCATACTCGGCGACATATGCAGGACGATTCTTCAGAGAACTGGCGAAGACTTGATCCCGTACTGGTCATTAAAGAAGTTCAGGAAGCTGGCTTTGAGCTGGTAGACTACAGCCGGCTGCATTATCGCCTGGATGATGAACTAAGATACGAAGTTGGCAGAAAGTCAGTCACCGGTAACACCGATCGCTTCACGCTGCTGTTCCGAAAACCCTGAAGGTGCGCAACCCTTTGACTTTTGAGAATGGACTTTTGAGAATGGACTTTTGAGAATGGCAAATCTCATTCCAGCAGGGCTTCTGCTGGAATGAGGCTACCTTAATATCCCTGCAGAACACCATAGCGATCACGATGGAAAGCGCTGTTGCCCAACGCATGTTCACAAACTCTTGAACGCTTCATGAAAAAACCGATCTCATATTCATCAGTCATACCAATTCCGCCATGCATCTGCACGCCTTCACTACTGACCAGGTTATAAGTGTCGTTTAGTCTTGCCTTTGCCAGACTGGAAAGCTCAGCCACATCATCAGAGCTCTCATCGAGCGCAGACAGTGCTTCCAGGACGACTGATTTTGATAATTCAACTTCGCAGAACATCTGTGCTGCTCGGTGTTTCAAGGCCTGAAATGAACCAATTGGAACGCCAAATTGTTCTCTGACTTTAAGGTATTCAACGGTCCGCTCGAAACATTCCTGCAGACCACCCAACATTTCTGATGAAAGCAGGATACGACCGATATCAAGAACCTGGTCGAGTACGTCCGCACCTTTACCCTCCTCTCCAAGTAATTCACCCTGCACCTTGGAAAATTCGATGTTAGCGGCATTCCTGGAGTCAGCCATAATCGTTCGAGTAACACCAACACCATCAGCCCCGGAATCTACCAGAACCAGAGTCAAGCCGTCTCTATCGCCTGCCTTGCCACTGGACCGAGCAACCACGATGATCTTGTTAGCTACGTGGCCATCGAGCACGAACTTCTTACTTCCGGAGACCACATAACTGCCACCTGCCTGCTCTACCGCCATCTCCGCGCCATAAGGACTGTGATGCGGTGTTTCTTCCAGAGCCAGAGCCAGCAACAATTCACCGGAAGCTACCTTGGGAAGCAATTCATTTTTCTGTTCATCATTACCACCATGCAGGATACAACCTGCCCCCAAGGCTGCTGTAGCAAACAAGGGAGAGCATGCCAGGGTGCGGCCACACTCTTCCATTACCACACCCATACCTGTGTAACCAAAGCCAAGCCCACCGAAATCTTCAGGAATGGTAATACCTGCCCAACCAAGCTCAACCATCTGGGCCCAGGTGTCACGGTCAAACCCGGCCTCGCTTTTATCATCACGCAGCTTTCGCATTTGACTGATCGGCATGTTGTTTTTGCAAAAATCTTTGGCAGCATCCTTGAGCATATTCTGTTCTTCGTTTAGAACGAGCGGCATTTACGTTTCTCCTTACACGTTTTCCATGGACTCATCTATTGATGGCCCTATTACATCGACATCCTGGCTTGATGTCCATTGTTTCTATCAACTTCCTCTAGAAAAATTTCTAACCACACCCATCTTTGCGTCTCTACCATAAAAAAAGCAAAACCGGTTAGTCGGGGAGTCCAAGAACTCGTTTGGCAATGATATTGAGTTGGATTTCCGAACTCCCCCCTGCGATGGTCCCGGCTTTGGACCTTAACCAGGTTCGCGTCAGGGCAGATTCCAAATCATCGAATGACTGCCTATCCCAGCCAAGCGATTGCGTGCCCATTAATTCAAGCTGTATCTCCAATCTTTTCTTGCCTAACTCTGAACCAAAATACTTAAATAACGAGGTCGCAAAAGTAGGTGTGCCCCCTGATTGGCTCTCTTCCATAGAACGGCGCTGGGTCAGGGAAAATGCCCTTTGGTTCATTTGGTTGATTAACACATCTTCACGCAATGCGGGAGAATCGATCCTGCCATTAACCTCACCAATGTACTGTTTAGCGATTTCCGGCAATTGGCCCAGAGCATCATATCTGCCCCTACGCCCGCCGCCAGACAGGCCAGAAATAGAACTTCGTTCATGTTGAAGCAGGCGTTTACCTACTGTCCAGCCTCGGTTCAATTGCCCTACCAGGTTAAATTTTTCACATCGCGCATTATCAAAAAACGTTTCACAGAAAGGAGAATTCCCACTGATCAACTTGATCGGTTTTACGCTGACCGCCTCCTGGGCCATATCGATGAGGACAAAACTAATGCCATCGTGTTTAGACGCTTTAGGGTCAGTTCGAACCAGGGTAAAAATCCAATCGGCATACTGGGCCCCCGAAGTCCAGATTTTCTGGCCATTAACCTGGAAGAAATCACCCCTATCCTCGCATCGAGTCTGCAGACTGGCCAGGTCTGAGCCAGCCCCCGGTTCACTGTAACCCTGGCACCAGCGTATTTCGCCGGAAACAATTTTAGGTAAATGGGTTTGTTTCTGCTCCTCTGTGCCATAGTCGAGTAGCGTTGGGCCAATCATCGAAAAGCCCATGCCCGAAATCGGCGTGCGGGCGCCTATGTTCATCATCTCATCCTGCAGAATCCCATGCTCCGCACTGGAAAGACCGCCACCACCATATTCAGTTGGCCATGCCGGCGCAGTCCAGCCCCGGCCCGCCATTTTATCCAACCAGACTTTTGCATCAGGATTACGATACACCTGCCGTGTACCGCCACCAATCATATCTTCTTCCCTTTCGGGCAACCTCATGCTGGCCGGGCAGTTTGCTTCTAACCAATCTCTTGTTGCGCTCCTGAAGGATTCCAAGTCTGACATTGCCTGCTTCCCGTTAAAAATAACCTGTGGGTACTGACAGTAACAAAACTGCCTGTAAAAATTAACCCTGAGCTGTGACTGTGATGCTGATTTCCAGTGATTGAGCAATGTCCATCCAGCAATAACATCAAGGAGTCTGTTACAAGGCAGTCTGTTACAACTGCGAGATGGTTGACCCAAATCCCGACCTTTGCGTATAGTCCTAACAACAATTTCATACGCCTTTGCGTTTAAGCCTTTGCGTTTAAGCTATCGCATTTAAGCTATCGAATTTAATCTATCACATTTAATATTATTGGATCATTAGGGCCACAATCTGCTTGATCGCATATTAGTTGAGGCATTAAAACAATCTATGAAATACGTCTTTTACGGAGCCGGTGCAATCGGCGGCAGTATTGCCGCTCGACTGATATTACAAGGGCATCAAGTCACCCTCATCACCAGAGGTGCGCACTTTGACCAGATCAGCAAATCTGGACTGCATTACCAATCCCCAAGCGAAGATACCCAACTGGATTGCACCTGCGTTAAACACCCTGCTGACATTAACTGGCAACCAGATCATGTCATCTTCCTAACCATGAAATCCCAGGATAGTCATGCTGCTCTGACTGAACTTTCCCGCATCGTTCCGGCACAGACAGCTGTGGTTTGCTGCCAGAACGGCGTCAGCAATGAAGCATCTGCGCTGAGATTTTTCAAGAATGTCTACGCCATGGTGGTAGTATTACCCGCGGTTCACCTAACCGCCGGCACCGTTATCCACACCGCTGAATACCCAGGTGGCCTACTGGATGTAGGTCGCTTCCCTGCAGGAATAGACCAGACTTGCACTCAAATTGCCAGCGACCTAGAGTCCGCCGGATTTCAGTGCACACCAGACAGCCAGGTCATGCGCTGGAAGTATGCCAAATTACTCCAGAATCTCGGCAATGCGTTACAGGTGCTGCTAGGTCTGGACACACACTATGGAGACCTGCCAAAACAATTAAAACTCGAAGCAGTCACCTGCTTTGAGGTTGCGGGAATTAAATGGGCTTCCAGGCAAGAAACCAGAAACCATTTTCAAGCGGTCACAATTAGCCAGGAACAGACTACCAGAAGTGGCGGTTCTACCTGGCAAGGGGTCATTCGAGGCAACCAATCCGTTGAGACACCCTTCCTGAATGGCGAAATCAGTTATCTCGGACGAATTCATGGCATAGCCACCCCTGCAAATGACACCATAACCGCCCTGACCCAGGCTATGCTCAAAGAAAATAAACCTGCGGGCAGCTCCACTCTAAGCGATATCGAACACGCCATTAAGGCAATCCAGTAAGCAATTCTAGGGTGGTGGCACAGCGGGTAGCTACACCAGACCTTTTAGATCAGTGCAATTTTTGATTCAACATGGCAGATGCGGCATCAATGGCTCGTAAAAGCCCGGTTTCATCTGCCAGGTTCTGACCGGCAATATCAAAAGCAGTGCCATGATCCACCGAGGTACGGATAAATGGAATTCCCATGGTGGCTGTAATACTATCAGCAAAATTATGTACTTTTATGGCGATATGGCCTTGGTCATGATAAAGCGCCAGCACGGCATCAAACTCACCCTTGATGGCGCGATAGAATATTGAATCTGCTGGATAGGGGCCTCGAATATCAAGACCAGCGGCACAAGCTTCACTGACGGCAGGCGCAATCTCTTCAATTTCTTCTCGGCCCAGCATACCGCCTTCACCGCCATGTGGGTTTAACGCTGCAACCGCGATGGTTGGTTGATGCACGCCCCAGTCGCGCAGGCTGCTGGCGGTTAAATGCAGTTTCTCCACTATAACGGGCTTGCGAACATATCTGACTGCATCAGCCAGTGATTTATGCGTCGATAAATGAGCGACCTTAAGCCCGTGGGTCATTAACATCGTCGCCGTTAAGGCCGATCCGGTCATCCTGGCGAGGATTTCCTGATGGCCTATGTCATTCAAGTAACCAGCTAGATGCACGGCTTCTTTATGTATGGGACAGGTAACAACAGCCGCCAGGCGTTTGTGTAGGCACAGATCCACCGCTGTCTCAAAATAACTGACTGCCGCATGGCCCGCAGCAGCACTGACACAGCCTTGCTTTAAACCCTCCAGGTTTAAACCAGGCGGAGTCAGCAATTGAATCCCGGGTTGCGCCTTGCACTGCTCAGGACTGGATATCGGCTGGATCGGGAGTTCGATTCCCGTTTGCTGCATCGCTTGCAGCAGCGGTTGTGGTGAGCCAACCACAAATGGCTGGGCCGATTCGAAAATAACCGGGTTATTAAAAGCGCGCACCACGATCTCGGCACCTATCCCGGCCGGGTCACCCATGGTCACTGCTATGCTGGGCTTAGACAAAGGCGTGCCTCAAGATATGAGTTGCGACCAGTTCAGGGTCCTGCATGGGTATAAAATGGCTCAATTGTGGCAGATGAATATCCTTACCATTCTTAAAATGGGTAGCTAATTTTTCCCAGGTGGGCGAGAGACTGAAATCCATTTCTATCTGGTCCTCGCCTCTAGCCTTGGCACGCAGTACCTTGACAGGCATTTCAAGCTCTCCTATACGGTCAACTATATTATATCCGGAACTTCCCATATAAATAGAGGCTTCGATCGCAGGCGGACAGGCTAGCCTATACCCTGTCCCATCTTCCACCGGTAACAACCCATAACGACAATAATCGTCCAGCACCTTGTCCTGCCAAAGTGCAAATGAGCCCCTGCCATGAAAATTAAGGTACATAGCGGCAGGATCTGCAAAGAAATTTTTTCGTCGAGCGACCGGGTGCTCTCCATTGCCATCTAACCAACTATGATGAGATGATTTTACCTCCTCATATGCTTCTGGCGCCATAATAACCGGATCAACCAGCACCAGCCGTGAGAATCTTGCAGACTCATTAATGGCAGCCTGCAAAACCGAATGGCCACCCATCGAGTGCCCGGCACCGACCAGGTTATATAAGTTCAGGTGCTCTATGAAGCTGGTGACATCATCACCAAAAACCTGCCAGTTAAAAGGACTCAGATCTTCACTGCGACCATGTCCGCGCATGTCGACCGCAATCACATGCCGGTCAGGTAAATGGCTGATTGTCTGATCCCAGCAACGAGCGTGAAAACCGGTGGCATGTACCAATAAAATACTCTCTTGACCTGCTTTTGCCTGGCCCCATTCAAACCAACACAATTCCAAATCATTAATACGCTCTCTAAATTCTACAGGTTCCTGATGGGTCATCTTTCCGCCAATTAATTTCTATTTTAATTATACTATTCGATTATTATTTCAATAATATTTGAAATTAAGTATCTATATATTTGATTTTACGAATTTTTATTATTCTTTATAAGATCATGATAGAGCCTGACTAACACCTGGCCGACGCCTGTCATCACAAGCTTTGCTCCGTCTCCATACCAGGGATAACCTTGGTTTTGATTACCAGGCTGATGACGACTGCCAGCCATATACCGATCGATGCCAAATAAAGAGAGCTCATCGTACCAAAAGCTGCTGCACTATAACCGAAGCCAAGCGCCCCGATAGGTAATCCACCTAAATTAGCCAGATTAAAAACAGCTAGCACCCTTGCCCTGAATTGCTCCGGTGCTATCTGCTGAATAATGGTACGACTCATACTCATGGTCACTGCGCCACTCAGACCCCAGCAGAACAAGGTCATCAGGAATCCCCAAAAGGGTAGATTCTGGGCGGTAACCACCAGGAACAGCCCACCTATTACCAGGGCCCACTTCAAACCACTCAGAGGCGAAGCAAGGCCACCTGACTTGACCAGGTACGTGGTCATGGATAAGGTCCCGCAGACAAACACAACAAAACTATAGGAAAGCTCCGCAGCACCTCCCTGATAAACGTCTCTTACAATCAAAGGAATCAGCACAACATAGGTTCCGCCATAAAAAACGCTCATGGCAAAAGTCAGCAAGCTAACCTGGAGCATTACCGGTGAGGAAAGAACAACCTTAAAGCCTGCTATCAGGGGGTTCTGGCCTGACTCGACCAGGTCGGGTTTTAGCCCCGGCAGGGAATGAAGTCGAGACACGAAATAGATGCCACACAACATACCGATCGCTTGTGCCACTAATAACCGGACAACGCCAATCTGTTCTGCAAAGCCACCTGCAAAATAGCCGATTACCTGGCCGCCAAAAGTTAACCCAATGGCTACAGTAACAACCTTCTGCAATTCACCCTGGGCTATCTCGCTTAGCATACCATCCCTGGCTGGCTGCGCGAATGCGGTAACGGAACCCATCAGCAGGCCATAGAAAATGACTCCTGCATAGCTCAAGGAGCCTTCACTAATCAGCCAGGCTAAGCCTAGCGCTGGCATAGCTGCAAAAAAATGACAGGTCATCAATATCAATCTGCGATCGACACGATCAGCCAGCAGGCCACCCATCAAAATCAATACGATCGCCGGTAATTGCAGACACATCTGCGCTATCCCCAGCCGCTCCGGGGTCTCACCAAGCTCGACAACGATCAACCAGGGATATACGATGGCCTGCAAGCCCGCGGGGGCGACAAAGCTAACCAGACCGGCCATGTACCAAAAATATTGTGAGAATTTAATTCCCATTTGGCCCGTGCTGCTCCAATCTGTCATACTCATTATACAACATTGTCATATCACTCTTTCAGCGTCCAAACTTCACAAAATAACCTGGTTTCTCTGACAGTTTGCCAACTACAGAAACAAATAAACTAGCCGAACTACTAGCCGGTGAGACTCCTGTAGACCTTTGACAATTCATCGGGAAGCTGGCTGACATCCTGGATTACCATGTACTGCCGGTCAGGGCACATCTGCCGAAGATAATCATGACCAGATGGATCGACTGTTAAACAATAAGACTGTACGCCCTGCTGCTTAGCCTCATGCAGCGCCTTCATAGTATCGTTAACACCATAGGATTTACTATTGCGATCACTGCCGTAATCATGATCCTGGGGATAACCATCGCTGATGATGATCAAGGCTTTGATACGCGCCTCTGTTTTTGTCAGTCTCTGGATAGAGTGCCTGATGACCGGACCCATACGGGTGCTCCGGCACGGTTTTATGCCACCGATCCTTGCCTTTGATCGATAATCCAGCGGCTGATCAAAATCTTTGCAAAGGTAATATTCAACCTGATCACGACCATAGCCACTAAAACCACACACGGCATAACTATCACCCAGCGCTTCAAGTGCTTCGGCCATCAAAATAACGGCCTGTTTCTCTATGTCAATAATTCGCCGGCCCTGTTCTGGAGCGATCACCAACTGATCTGACCAGTCATACTGTTCTGGTTCTTCTTCACTATAACTGACCGGCTCAGCATCGGGGTCTTCGACACAATCATCTGTTGAAGCACTCATATCAACTAGAAACAACGCAGCAACATCTCGATCTTTGCGCTGCCGCTGGACATATATCCGCTCACTCGGAGTATGACCTGTTAACCGGTCAACGGTAGCTTCCACAGTACGTTCCAGGTCCATTTCATCGCCATCCGACACGCCTTTAATCTTGACCAGGAGTTCGGGTTTAAGACGGTCAAGCTGACGCCGCACCCGTGCCAGCAGCACCCGGTGATCACGCAGCGCATCGTTAAAGTAATCAAGGTCCATTTCTCCGTCTTTGATCTCATGGACTTTGCACCAGCGCCGACGATAATCCTGAATAACAAAATCCCACTCATCATACAGATAAGTCCGGTCCTGCTTGTTCTGCCGGGAAAGCCGCGCTACAGCTTTCTGCAGCTCAACTATTTTAGAGCCCTCTGCCAAGGTGTCATCGCTGCTGGCAAGATCAGGCCTTTCTTCAAGATCGGTCATCAGCATACCCTGCTGAGGATCAACATCCCCTCTTTTCATTTCCTCAATTTCCAATCCAGCCGGATCAACTTTCAACGCAAGTTGAATTAGATCTTCGCCATCAGTCACCTCAACAGCCCCTTCTAATTCAAATAGAGGTAGATTCACCAGCGCTTCATCAATATCCAGGGTGCGACGATAATCAAGCACTGTATCCGGCTGCACTAAGGTAGAGACGCTTGCAGCGAATAAGGGATAAACATCAGCAAGCACCGCCAGCGTATCTATTGCGGTACTGCTGCGAATACGAAGACTCTGCAGCCGACTTACCAAAAGCCGGCTTTCTGCCTGGGCACTAGTCACTTGTTCATCGAGCACTATCAGCAGCAACTGCTCAAACAAGCCTATTGGTTCAAGCGAATCGACTTGCATTTTTTTTACCAGGGCTTGTTTCAGCAGGCCATACCCCTTAGCAGTTCCCGGGAATTCAGCCTCCCAACGCCAGTCTATCCTAGCCGCTTCAATCCGGATAAACAGATCAGCTGCCCGACCCGGTTCAGGATAGTTTGCAATGGCCCGGTTAATCTCTGGCAGTACCTTGAGCGTTCCCCATTGGTGGTAGCCTAGCTGATGCAATAATGCATGCTTATAAAACAGGAAATTTAACTCCTGAGAACTGAACTGATTAACCTGCTCCGGCAGAATGATGGTCAAGCCATCAAAACCGGATTGCAGGCGATAATCCGTTTCTTTCCCCAATGATTCATCAGAAGCACTAAGGATGGCCCAGCGAAACCCGGCCATCGCTTCGGCATAAAGCTGGAATACGCGCTTACAATTATCAAAATTTACCTGGCCGCGCAGCGTTTCCAAATAATCAGTTGCTGAGGCCGATTCAAGATTGAAGTAAGCCTCAAGCACGGCTGTATCCCCGTTAAACAACTCATAGCCCTTACTTATCCAGTCTCTGATAACAGCCGGGTTGTCTACTGGTAAGCGCCTATAGCTCGACAGGAAGCAGGAAGCCGTCTGCGTGTCGATAAATTCGCACATCAATGAACAAATGCCTGGGTCTCTGATCGCCTGAACTGGTGCTACCGCCAAGGCCTGTAGCAGGGGTTTTAAGGACTGCTGGGAGCCTGCAAAGAAGTTAAAAACTGGCTGCCATTGGCCTAAATCCGACCGTCTTAAATGTTTTTGTAGAAGCGGCAACTCATCCAGATAGTGGAACCAGCTTGCCTCTGACGCAGTGCTCATCTCATGTAACTTAATCAATGGCAGGTCACCAAGGTCTGTTTTCAGAAACCTCAGAAAGACTGAGCGACTTCGATTCAGGCTGAGACGCGCAAGCGCGCACCAGGCGGTAAACGTCTCCATATTGAGCTTGGCGGCCAGTTCCGAGGCCATCCTGAAAAAATCGGCAATTAGCTGGTTACCATGCGGATGGTTTAATTTTAGGTCCTGACCCAACTGTTCAAGGCAGGTGATTTTTTCACTACATTGCGGGTCCTTCATTAACCGACCAACACCCTGCAAATAGCTAACACCCGGGTCTGAACTGAATTCTGATAGTTGCAGGGCATAATCAGCTCGTTGCATTAGGCTTGCAAAGCTGTGAGATTCTAACCATGGCGCGGACATTGACATAAACGCACAGGCCGTTTCCCAGCCATGCCAACCTGCTTGAGCAAGCAATAGGGTCTGCTCATCCCAGAGGGTTAACTGGTCATTGCTCAATGTGAGCAAACTGATGACTTCCTGATAGCACTGCCCTGCCTGACGGTGAACTAAAAGCAGTGCCTGCTCTATGGTTTGGCCTTCATCCACAGCATCAACTACCGGATTCAGGAAATATAGAAGACACAACCTCATTCATCGCCGTCTGGACTTCAATATCATCAGACACGGCCCGGCTTATTGCGACGTCACAGGCTCTATCAGCCGCCACGCCCTGGTTGATCAACTGACCGGCATAGATCAACAACCTCGTGCTGACACCTTCATCAAAGCCGTGTTGCCTGAGATTGCGTATACGCGCCCCAAGTGACGCTAGAGCCCCAGCCGAATGAGCGTCTACGCCGCTTTCATGAGCAATAATACTGGCTTCAGTTGACTCTTCCGGGTAGTCAAAATCAATGGCTATAAACCGCTGCCGGGTACTGGTTTTTAAATCTTTTAACAGATTCTGGTAACCCGGGTTATAAGAAATAATCAGTAAGAAATTTGCATGCGCATCAAGGATCAAACCTTGCTTTTCTACAGGCAAGATTCGACGATGATCGGTCAGTGAGTGGATGAGCACTGTTGAATCTTTGCGCGCCTCGACTATTTCATCGAGATAGCAGATAGCGCCTTCTTTGACTGCCCGGGTCAAGGGGCCATCCTGCCAAACTGTTTCGTTTCCCTGCAGCAGGAACCGACCCACCAAATCAGTGGCTGATAAATCCTCGTGGCAGGCAACCGTCTGCAGGGGATATTCCAACGCCTGACGGTCGACTCCAGCCTCCTGGCCACGGTAAATCCGATGCGTCATATACTCGACGAAACGCGTTTTACCGCACCCGGTCGGACCTTTAAGGAGTACTGGCAGACGTTGCTGATAGGCTGCTATAAACAACTCAACCTCATCTCCTACGGGTAAATAAAAGGGCGCTTTCTGTAACGAGGATGATGTCGTCTGTAAATTATTCAACCCTATTCTCCCAGCCATCTCGGTTTGCGTTTCTCGAGAAAAGCAGCAACACCCTCTCTATAATCGGTCATCTGCATCATTTCATTTAGCAGCTTCTCGCTTTCTATTACTGCCGCTGCCGCAGCTCGATGTTGATCATGATAAATCTGTCTTTTGGTCATCTTCAGCGATCCTGGCGAATTTTCATGAATCATATCTAATAGGTAGGTTCGAGTCTCGCTGATAAGCAAATGAGGTTCAATCAGACGATTAATGAGACCTAACTGCAGCGCTTCCTCAGAGGTAAACTTACGCGAAGATAGCAGCAGATCATTTGCCCGAGTCAGCCCAATAAGTCGCGGCAATAACCAGGATAGTCCAAATTCAGCCGGTAGGTTCAACTTGCCATGCGCTGTCGTTAATTTCACGCCTGGTATAGCAAAGCGGATATCAGCATAACAGGCCAGCACCAGTCCGACTCCCGCGGCAGGACCATTTATCATGGCAACAACCGGTTTGGTTAAACCAAAATGGTACGAAAAATTCGCATCGAACTCAGGCCTGACACCAAATCCCGGCTTAGCTAAAGGGTCTGGCGTGCCAGGGTCATAGCCACCCTTTTCGACATGCCCTTGCAGAGCCCGGGCATCAGCACCCACACAGAAGCTATGCTCCGAGCCGGTGACGATAATAGCTCTGATATCGTCATCCTGTTCGGCCTGAAGCAATGCCCAGCGATACTCGCTATGCATGCGCCCGGTCCAGGCGTTCATACGCTTTGGCCTGTTTAGCGTAATGGTCGCTATATTGTCTTCTACCTCATAGAGTAATGCCTTAAGCTCCATCCATATGGTCCTTGAGTATGCGGGCTAAACTCTGCCGATGAGCACTAAAAAAGTGGTCTGCTCCGGCAATCACCCTGATGTGTTTTGCTCCAAAAGTTCGGTTTAGGGCATTGATATCCATATAGCTATCCTGGTCACCAACTACGACAACGGTCTCGGCTTGTCGCTGTGTCTCAGTCAGCACTATCGCCTCACTCAGGGGCGGAGCGACTAATATTAATGTCTGTACCTGAATAGTCGCAGCCGCTGCCAGGGCCATTTGAGCACCAAAAGAGTATCCGCATAGAGTCGACACAATACAACCTTCCTGGGCCAGCCATGCCGAGGCACTGATGACGTCATCAGTTTCACCCTGCCCCGCATCGTGAAAGCCCTCCGACTCGCCCACACCACGAAAATTGAAGCGCAGGCACTGCTTACAATAAGGACTGACCGCAGCAACCAGCTCAGCCACGACAGGATCAGCCAAACTGCCTCCATAGAGTGGGTGGGGGTGGCAGCAAAGTGCGGCGCCAACATCATGACCACCCTGCGTCAGCCTACCCTCAAGTATTCCAGTCTGGCCCTGGAAAAAAGTTTTGGTCATGATTCGATCCTTTAGTCGCCGGTTGGATCATAGCACTGGTTTTCCCGGCTGTGGGCAATGATTATTCGACTCAAAACCAATCTTTCCCAATACCCAGGCTAAATAGGTTGCTTATCTATGCCTGGCTGCTCATTATTCGATCCATGAAGCACCTTTTCTATTTTCTGTTAGCCATACCGGTCATTGAAATACTGGTATTGATTGAACTGGGCTCCTATTTGAGCACCTCCTCGATAATCCTGCTGATTATCTGCACGGCAGCGATCGGCCTTTTCCTGGTGAGGCGTGCTGGCCTGCACACCCTGGCCAAAGGACGTAATAAACTTCAAAACGGAGAACTTCCCCAGGCAGAGGTGGTTGAAGGGCTTTTGCTTATGATCGCCGGCGCCCTTCTGCTCACACCCGGTTTAATTACAGACATTGCTGGCTTCCTGATCCTGGTTCCACTGTTGCGCAAAGCCATAGCAAATTACAGCCTGAAGAAGATTATCCCCTCCATCATCAGTCCGAACCCATCCACGGATGGAACGACCCAATGGCAAAGCAAAACAACCATTATTGAAGGAGAGTTTAAGGATTTAGACCCGCATGAGGTTGTTTTGCCAAATCAGATACAGGATGACAACAAATAATGCCTGACTCTCCAGCGCAGCAAAGCATTGACACCGAGTGGGTTCGCGATCAAACCGAACAATTCTGGGAGGAGCAGATTATTGATAGCCTGTGCGACTATATCGCTATTCCCAACTTATCGCCTGCCTTTGATGAGCAATGGGAAAGCCATGGATTCATGCACCAGGCCGTCGATCACGTTAAACATTGGATCGAAAAACAGCATATTCCTGGCCTCGAGTTGACAGTCCATGAAATCTCCGGGAAGACTCCAGCGCTGGTCGCCGAGTTACCCGGGCAATTAGACGATACTATCCTGATCTATGGACACTTGGATAAACAACCCGAGTTCCCGGGATGGCTGGAAGGTCTTTCACCTTGGAAGCCAGTGCGGCGAGGCGATAAATTGTATGGTCGCGGCGGGGCCGATGATGGCTACGCTATTTACACGGCCATCTGCGCTATAAAGACCCTGCTAAAACTCAAACGTCCCCTGCCTCGCATAGTCATATTAATAGAATGCTCAGAGGAAAGTGGCAGCCCTGACTTGCTCGCCTACATGGATGCGCTGGAGAGTGTTATTGGCAACCCTAGTCTGGTATTTGCTTTAGACTCTACCTGTGGCAATTACGAGCAGTTGTGGGTCACTACCTCTCTAAGGGGGATGATCACAGGCGAACTCAATGTTTCCGTACTCAACCAGGCAGCTCATTCTGGCGCGGCTGGGGGCATTATTCCTTCGAGTTTCCGCATACTTCGACAGGTTATTTCCCGCCTTGAGGAGGAAGCGACCGGCCTGATTAAGCCCAACTTCCTCCAGGATCAGATACCGGCTCATCGCAGAAAACAAGCGGAACTGGCCGGCGAAGTGCTCAAAGACAATTTTTCACACCTGTTTGACCAGGTCGCTGAGCCCATATCAACTGATCCCACCGAATTAGTACTCAACAATACCTGGATTGCTGCCCTTGAAATTATTGGTATGGACGGCCTTCCCGAAGTAAAAAAAGCAGGCAACGTGCTCCGGGCCTATACTAAAGCTAAACTAGCGCTCCGCCTGCCACCGACAATCGATGCCACTGTGGCCCTTGATAAGCTATCCAAACTGCTAGAATCAGAAGCACCCAATGCTGCCTCCATCAGCTTTAACTGTGATAGCCCCTGTCCCGGTTGGCATGCTCCCACCGAGCAGCCAGCGTTAACAGCCGCACTACAGCAGGCATCCAAGACATTTTTTGGCTTACCTGCCATGTCAATGGGATGCGGCGGTAGTATTCCTTTCATGGAGGCTCTGGCCACTAGATTACCCGATGCCCAGTATGTAGTAACGGGCGTGCTTGGTCCCATGTCTAATGCACACGGACCCAACGAGTTTCTGCACATTCCTACAGCAAAGAAAATTACCGCCTGTGTTGTATCCGTTATCTGTGCATGGGCAGAACGATAAACGAGCTTGACTCAGCACGACGAGCTACGCGCATGAATTCGCCTTCTAAATCCGGCCTGGTCAGGATCTGATTCGGTTACAATTCCAGAACCTGTTTGGCAATAATATTATGCTGAACTTCACTGGTGCCACCGGCAATGGTATAACCACGATGGTGAAACATTGCACTGGCTATCATGTCGGAAGAAATTGAGTGAACCGGTGATACATCACCAGACCTGGACACAGCATCTTCAGGCAAGCCGTAATAACCTATAACCTCATACAGCAAGCGATCCAATTCCTGAACCAGTTGGCTACCCAGCAGTTTCAACATGGATGGTTCAGCACCGATAGACTGACCCAGGTCAAATCGGCTCAGCAGCCTGGAGGCGGTTGCTTCCAGCCCACTTAGACGAATTTCCAGCTCTGCCAGGCGCTTGTAGAAAGATGCCTCAAGGTCGCCGCCAAGATCATCTGAAGTAGCCAACAGTTCATGCAGCCTTGACAGAATACGTTTGTTTTCAGCCACTCTGGAGACCATCAAACGCTCATTACCGAGCAGGTTTTTAGCCACTGTCCAACCCTGGTTTTCATCACCCAGGCGGTGCTGCCTGGGTACCCGTACATCAGTAAAGAAAACCTGGTTCCATAACCGCTTACCATTAAAAGCCAACACAGGACGCACTTCTATTCCGGGTAGGGTCATGTCGATCAACAGGAAACTGATACCTAGCTGCTTCTTGGCTGAGGGATCGGTTCGAACCAGTGCAAAAATATAATCGGCATGCTCAGCTGCCGAAGTCCATATTTTAGACCCGTTAATAAGGTAATCATCACCTTCTCTGGCCGCCAGCGTTTTCAAAGACGCCAGGTCAGATCCAGATTGGGGTTCAGAATAACCTTGACACCAGTTGATTTCTGCATTGAGTATTTTCGGCAAGAAAAAATCTTTCTGTTCCGTACTCCCATAACGGATGATCGCAGGCCCGACCATATTAAAACCAAAACCTTCCAATTCAGGCGCATTATGCGTTCTCATTTCGACTTCAAACAATTGCCTTCGGGACATGCTCCAACCAGTTCCACCGTACTCGACCGGCCAGTTAGGTGCAGCCCAGCCCTGTTGATGGAGCTTACGGGTCCAGTCTTTTCGAATCTGCATAGGTACGGGCTGAGAGTAACGCACCAGGTCGCTTATGGCTGGAGGTAATTCCCTGGACAGGAAACCGCGCACGTCATCTCGGAATAAAAGATCGGAATCAGAAAGTTGATATTGCATGGAAGTCTCTGCGAGCTGTATAACAAAACATAACCAACTCACCGGCAAAGGGCAAATAGAGCCGGAATGCAATCAAAATCGCGCCAAGTGGACAGGACAGGGCAAATCCAACTGTGCTACTGGACTGACGCTCAAACGACCTGATTTATGATCTCGAGTCAGTAATGTCACACAATTATCGTCCCGACTGGCTACCAGCAAATATCCGGGAACCAAGAGGAAATGCCTGGGATGTCTCCCATGCGTAGAAACCACCTGCTGCAGGAACACGCTGTCTTCATTGACCGAAAAAACAGCCAGGCTGTCAGCACCCCTGTTCGAAATATAGAGAAAACGCCCATCGGCGCTCATCTGAATCTCTGCCGCCTCGCTGAAACCCCCATAATCACCTAGGCAATACTCCTGATGCCTGATCTCTGCTGTTTCATCAGTCAGTTTTATGGTGACCACAGTATTGGATAATTCCGTCAGCACATAAGCAAATTTTTGGTTTTCGGATAGACAGAAATGTCGCGGGCCAGAACCGCCAACAAAGGCAATTTCGATCATTGGATTCAGAAGCTGTCCTTTAGCGTCCATCTCCTGGCACAACCACTCATCACTACCCAAATCGGCAATAAACAACCTCTGCCCATCGGCGGAGAACTGACTGGAATGGATGTGCGCTGCTTCCTGGCGATGCTCACTTCGGGCCCAGCGGTTTTTTCTTTTTAACCAGCGATCTGCGTGGCACTGGCGCTGCACCTGTCTATCGAGACTGCCATCGCTATTCACAGATAACAGCGTTAAAGAACCACTGGAATAGTTTGAAACCGCTAAAATACTGCCCGCACCGTTGATCGCCAAATGGCATGGGTCCTGGCCACCTGAGCTTACCTGACCGGCGAAAATGCAGGATCCGTCTGTATGCAGATGAAACCAGGACACCCGCCCAGCGGTATCATCTCCGGACATCTCATTTACACTGTATAAAATCGGCAAGTGCGGGTGCTTGAGCAGAAAAGAAGGGTTTTGCGTCGCCGCCGCTAACATTGGCGCACTCAGGCTGCCAAGGTTCAAATCGAGATCTACAGCATAGATACCTTCTGAATCACTGCCCTGAGTATAACTTCCAACTAACAATTTCATCAGTAGATAGTGGCCTGATAGCGGTCAAACTGCAATAAAACAAGGCAGGTAATGGATCGGCCGTGGGCAGCGAAGGGGGATCAGAAGCAGACTGTGTACATCAACTGCCACCTCAGCATCGACTGCCACCAGCAAACCCGATAGCAGCTTTAAGCCAGGTAGGCGGCTGTCACAGGCCGCTTAACAAACCACAAAACGAATTCTATGAGAGAATTCCATACAATTCAGTAGTAGAACGCCGGCAAAGAACTAGGTCATAATAAGTCTGGCCCAGGAGCAGTCCATTCATGATAGACCACAAGTTACGTCCCTTAATCGACCCACCCCTCAACAATCTGGCAAAGCTCCTGGCGAGCAATGGATTTACCGCTAACCAGATCACCCTGGGCGGTTTTCTCATCGGCCTTACTGCAATGCCACTGATTGCCATCCAAAGCTACCATTTGGCGTTACTGGCCATTGTACTAAACCGAGTCGCCGATGGTCTTGATGGCGCCCTGGCAAGACTTATGGGAACAACTCATGTTGGGGCGTATCTGGATATCGTCCTGGACTTCATATTCTACTCAGCGGTGGTATTCGCCTTTGCACTAGCCAAACCTGACAATACACTCAGCGCTGCCCTGCTCATTTTCAGCTTCATTGGCACTGGTAGCAGTTTTCTGGCGATGTCGGTTTTTGCAGAGAAGATCGGCTTAACCAGCCGCGCTCAAGGAGAAAAATCACTATATTATCTCTCTGGTCTCAGCGAAGGTTTTGAAACTATCCTGGTGTTTATTCTCATGTGCCTGTTCCCAGATTGGTTCGTATTCCTGGCAGTGACCTTCTCCGTACTTTGCTGGATTACCACCTTTTCCAGGATAAAACATAGCTGTGATTTATTAGCGTGAACTTGAATTCTGCTGTTATGAACAACCCCGTACTCAGGTTCTATCAAAGCCAAGTCACCTGTATCGAGGCCGTTAAAAAAAGGCCCATCCAAGGAATCAACAGGTGATACTCGATAATCACCGAAAAATGATGTTGCTGGCCGGTCCTATTATCCTCGCGAACCTGTCTTCACCTCTATTAGGACTGGTTGATACGGCTGTTATCGGTCAACTTGGCGATGCTGCGCTACTGGGCGCGGTCGCTGTCAGCGCCATGCTTTTTAGTTTTCTGTTCTGGGGCTTTGGTTTTCTTCGTATGGGAACAACCGCTCTGGTTGCCCAGGCACTCGGTCGCGGCGATAGCGATGCAGCCATGCACACGTTTCTCCAGGCTGCCATGTTAGCAGTGGTTATCGGCCTCGTTCTATGGATACTGCAGACCCCCATAGCAACACTTAGTTTTACCCTGCTTGGTGGCAGCGAACTCGTTGAAGAGGCAGCCCAGCGTTATTTCAGCATTCGTATCTGGGGGGCCCCTGTCAATCTCCTGTTACTAGCGATGATGGGCTACCTACTTGGACGACAGGATTCCAAGTCCGTCTTATACCTACAGTTAGTTCTCAATTTATCAAATATCATACTGGACATTTTCCTCGTGGTTTTCCTGCACATGAACGTCGAAGGTGTAGCACTGGCAACGGTTCTGGCTGAATGCATCGCGGTATTGTTTGCCATAACCATAATCTGGCCAACCATAAAAAGTTCCGTACTGGTGCTCAATCATCGGCAGCTCCTGGCTACAGGTCCGCTAAAGCACATGATGCAAATCAACCGAGATATCATGATCCGCACCCTCTGCCTGATATTTGCTTTTGCCTGGTTCACTGACCAGGGCGCCAGATTCGGCGATACCATTCTTGCTGCAAATATGATCTTGATGCAATTCGTTACTTTTGCTGCCTTTTTCCTGGATGGCTTCGCCCTGGCAGCCGAGTCCCTGGTCGGCCAAGCCGTCGGAGCGAATGACCGAAAACTCAGTAAACGGATCATACGTACCACCTTTGAGCTGGGTGTCGTTACTGCACTCTTGCTCAGCTTATTACTGGCTGTCAGCTACAACATCATTCTGGTCCTGCTGACTTCGAACCAGGAAGTTATCAATACCGCTCAAGCATATGCAAGCTGGATCATTATCGCGCCCGTTGCCTCGGTTGCCGCTTACCTGTTAGACGGCATATTTATTGGTGCGGCTCTCACCCGGCAAATGCGTTCTGCAATGATCGTCTCTCTGGCTATTTTTCTTTTTGCCTGCTGGGGTTTAGTCGTCCCATACGCAAATCATGGTCTTTGGGCCTCACTCATGATTTACTATCTGAGCCGCGCAGCTAGCCTGGCTTTCTATTTACCCAAAGTCTGGACAGGTCAGGTACAGTCATAAATTAAATAACATTTACAAGAGGTCCAATATCATGAAAATCGCGACGTTAATGAGCTACGCGCACGGCTTCGGTGGAGCCAGTGGGGAAATAGTAGAGCTGGAGAAAGCAGGGCTCGATGTTGCCTGGGTTCCTGAAGCCTACTCGTTTGATGCGGTCAGCGCCATGGGATACCTGGCTGCAAAAACTCAAAACCTGACCATCGCCAGTGGAATCCTCAATATCTATAGTCGAACACCCACCCTGATGGCGATGACCGCCGCCGGACTAGATGAACTATCCTCTGGGCGCTTCATGCTGGGGCTGGGTGCTTCAGGCCCCCAGGTGATTGAGGGTTTTCACGGTATCACCTACGATGCGCCGCAAACTCGAATGCGCGAAGTCGTTGAAATCTGCCGACAAGTCTGGCTGCGCGAAGATAAACTGAATTATCAAGGTAAAAAGTATCAGATACCGCTGCCAAAAGATCAGGGTACCGGTCTTGGCAAACCACTAAAAATTATCAACCACCCTTTCCGAGAAGAAATCCCCATTGCTTTGGCGACTCTAGGCCCAAAAAGTGTCGCCATGACAGCTGAACTTGCCGATGCCTGGTTGCCGGCATTTTTTATGGCTCAGGGAGCCGATAAAGTCTGGGGAGATGCACTGCGCTCGGGTAATGCACTAAGAGACCCAGGCAGACCACCTCTTGATATTTATGCTGGGGGTGCTGTTGCCATTGGTTCAGGCCTGGAACCATACAGGGATATGTCTCGGCCTGGTATAGCCCTATATATTGGCGGCATGGGCGCAAAAGATAAAAATTTCTATAATCAGGTATTCAGGAAATACGGCTACGAAAAAGAGGCAGAAACCATACAGGACCTGTACCTTGAGGGCCGAAAGTCGGAAGCTGAGGCAGCCGTTCCTCAATCTTACCTGGATGCAACCTCCCTGGTCGGTACGGCAGAATTTGTCAGAGACCAAATTGTAATGCTCAAGGAGCACGGCGTCACATCACTGAATGTTGGATTCCTTGGCACCACCTCTGAAGAACGCATCAGGAACTGTGAAGCGCTGAAGAATATCATCGAAAAAATTTGAATTGGTTTAGTCCTGATTTTCCGGCTATACTCAATGCCATGCTTGTTCGAGCTGACTAACATGTACCACCATGAAAACCGAAAATAGGCGGCAGCAGCAAACCGCTACCGCACCGATTATGGATGCCGATTTTCACCTTAGCTTAATTAATCGTTTCGCTATCACCCTGCTGAGCAAGTCTACTCTGGATGATATTTTCTGGCTCATTGCCCACAACACAATGGAGGATTTAGGATTCGAGGACTGTGTCATCTATCTGGTTGCTGAAAGTGGTACCCACCTGAATCAAAAAGCGGCCTATGGCCCAAAGAATCCAGCCGGGAAGCTGGTTATAGACCCTATTATCATTCCCATTGGTGAAGGCATTGTAGGCTCAGTCGCTTCGAGTAAGAAGCTCGAAATTATCCCCGATACCCGCCTAGATGATCGCTATATTATCGACGACAGCTACCGCTTATCTGAATTAACCATCCCAATTGTGTATGAAAATCGCTGTATCGGTGTTATTGATTCAGAGCACAGTCAGGTCGATTTCTACACCTCAGACCATGTCAAGATACTCACCACCATCGCCAACATGGCGGCGGCAAAAATCGCCGATGCCATGAAAGCAGAAACCCTGTTCAATACAGTTACTCAGCTGCAATTATCTCAAACACAGTTGCTAGAACAAGCTCAGGAGCTTATATCAGCAAGAAACTCTGAGCAGGCAGCCAACAAGGCAAAATCTCAATTTCTGTCGACTATGAGCCACGAAATACGTACGCCGATGAATTCTATTATTGGTATGGCTGACCTGCTAGCCTTGGATCAAGAGCTTAACCCGGTACAGTTAGAACAGATCAATATCATCGGTAAGGCCAGCGCGTCGCTGATGCACTTGATCACTCAAATCCTGGACTTGAGCAAGATGGAAGCACAGGAGGTAGACCTTGACGCCACACCCGTACATCTTCGAACCCTGATTAAAGAAATCACAGATTTCGCCAATCAGAGTGGTACCAAGGGCCGCGAACCACCGGTGACTCATGTAGCACCGACGATACCTGAAACTGTTACTTTAGATGCGGTGAAACTAAAGCAGGTGCTGGCTGCTTTACTGGCCAATGCGTATAAGTTTTCTGATCGCGGCAGCATCGATTTGAGCATCGGGCTTGGCCATTCCGGGTTAGATCAACAATTAGTTTTCTCCATAACTGACCAGGGAATTGGCATAGATAACAGTTATTTAAATACTATTTTTAATCCTTTTACACAACTTGATGGTTCAATTACGCGGCGCTATGCCGGAACGGGTCTAGGCCTGGCAATTACCCAGCGTTTATGTCTCTTGATGAATGGAGAGATCAGCGTTAAAAGTGAGCTTGGAAAAGGAACCACCTTTACAGTGGTACTTCCTTTTCAGTAACCCAAGGCCAGCTAGACAGAATAGGTAGGCGCTGATATCAACCATACCCTCTTTAGCGTGGGCGTTCCCAGCACTTACATCGCGTGCTTATGGCTGCCAACAGGCCACCTGGCTTCACCCCGTTCTGTTATCA
Source organism: Gammaproteobacteria bacterium (assembly GCA_018666555.1). Lineage (GTDB taxonomy): Bacteria > Pseudomonadota > Gammaproteobacteria > Pseudomonadales > Azotimanducaceae > UBA9926. The sequence goes on along the minus strand of JABIZD010000086.1, from coordinate 27,656 downwards.
AAAGGCACTCAAGCTTCCAACCTATTTGACCTGGTCTAACAGGCTGGGATTTCCGGTCGGCCCAGTGATTTGTTCAGTCATTTATAAAGTTCGAGCATTTCCGCCGAAAATGCGTAAACTAGCGCATTTTTGAAGGAGACCCTTGCCGTGCTTAAACTACTGGCGCTTGCATTTCACTTCAGTTCCGATAGAAATGACGCGATCGATCCTCATGCAGGTCGGATGTTGCAGGGTTTAATTGGTGACAATCCACCTTCAGACGAGATCGTATCTCTGACTCTGAAACTCAATTCAAGTGAGTCAGATTCGACTGCCCAGACTTTACCTGCCGCGGCTGATCACCATAAAAGAGCTGCCTAAGCAGTATCTGACCTAATCGCTTTCAAGGAAAAGCTATAAAAACCTATTCCTCAGCTGTTGCCCAGCATTGACCCAGCCCGTCACAAAAATGCTTACCAGCTGGCAGGTGCATCGCTCACTTCTACTTTCCGTGTACCTGCCCTCCTCCATGATGTCTTACTGCCAGAGTTCCTTACTCCTGGTCATCCCTCTGTACGCATTGGATCTCGGCGCGAGCCCCGGCCTGACAGCACTCATCTTTTCTCTGAGAGGACTCGGTAATATGGTAGCAGACCTCCCTGCAGGCTATATCACGATCAGGTTGGGACCCAAAATTACCATGTTGCTTGGCCTGGCTCTAATGAGTGCTGCCGCGTCAGTGGGCATGCTCATCAACTCATCTCTGCACCTGGGTCTATTCAGCTTTGTTGCCGGCAGTGCAATGGCATTATGGTTGCTGGCGAGGTTAACGCTCATTGGCGATAACATACCAAATGATCACCGCGGTAAAGCGCTCTCTAGTCTGGGCGGAATACAACGCATGGCAGGTCTATTTGGCCCGGTCAGCACCGGCTTTATTGCCTTAGCCTATGGATTCAGCACGGTTTTAATGGTCATTGCGATCATCTCAGGGTGCGCCCTTATACTACTTTTTTTCACCCTGGAAAAGACAAAACCAAACAAACAAGCAGCCAACGCAAACACGAATAACGAGCCAAGCAGCACCGACCTTAAAAAACTGAAATTACTACTTCTGGATCACCAGGGCATTTTCAAGACAGCAGGCTTGGCTGTACTACTGTTGACCGTAGTTCGTTCTGCACGCCTATTACTGATTCCACTCTGGGGTGCCCATATCGCGCTTGATCCAAGTGCGATTGGGTTAGTGGTTAGCTTTGCCGGTCTAATCGATACCTGTATGTTCCCCCTGGCTGGATACTTAATGGACCGATTCGGTCGCAAGTACGCTGCCGTGCCCTGTCTTTTGCTGCTAAGTTGTTCATTGCTGCTCATGCCGCTTAGCCAAACTGCTTTACAGCTTAGCCTTATCGCCGTTCTTGCTGGCCTTGGCAATGGTCTGGGCAGCGGTGTGACGATGACATTAGGCACCGACCTCGCGCCACCGACCGAGCGCGCGCCTTTTCTCAGTGTCTGGCGGTTATTAAATGATACAGGCTCGTTCTCCGGTCCCGTGCTCATTGGTTTGATCACCGCAGCAACGACGCTGGCAGGAGCGTTTGTAACGTCTGCGCTATTGGGTCTAACCGGTTTATATGTTATGACTTTCCTGGTGAAGGAAACACTTCAACGCAGCAACGAGTCATAAATGCAGCAAGATCACCAGACATTGGATACCCAGCCAGTTTTGAACTGCAAATGAAGCCCTTACATTATTACTTTGTAGGCAGTGGCAGCTGGTATCTGGCATACGGCATTCAAGGCGTTGTATTTGCTTGGTTGGTCACTATCATCCTCAACGAATCACCCGATAAAGTCGGTATCGCTCAAATGGCCTACCTACTGCCAGGCACCTTCCTGATACTGATTGGCGGTAGCCTTGCAGATCATTTTGGTGGCCGGAGACTCGCTTTGTTGGGTCAATCCTTTGCAGCTATCACCGCCGCTGGCCTGGCATTAACACTGGCGCTAACCGAGTTAAGCTACTCGTTGTTTCTCTTTTTTGCAGTTGCAATGGGATGCGCCCAGGCTATCGTCACGCCAGCTCGAGATGGATTACTGACGCTGGTCGCCGAAGGCAGAATCCAGCGTCGGGTGATGCAGGCCAGTATGATCCAGTTTGGTATCCAGACTATCGGCTTTCTGATCTCCTCACTGGCAGACACGGTGGGGGCCATGTTAATGCTATCCTTCCAGAGCTTCGTTCTCAGCATCGGCGCGCTAGCCTATTACTTTCTTGATGTGCCCCAGCAGACACCCTCCAGGACCCAATTACATCTGGTATCACAGCTATTCGACTCGATTAGAGACGGCTATAGAAGTGTTCGCAATTCACCCGCTATGCAAACGGTAGTATTACAAAATTGCGCTATGGGAATACTGTTTATGGGCTCGTTTATCGTCACTCTACCGCTGCTGATTCGGGAAGTTTATAACGGTTCATCCATGGAATTATCCTGGATTAACACTGTGAACTCGTTTGGGCTTCTGGTGACCATTGTATTACTGTTCAAATTTGGAGATGTCAAACTACAGGGCCGAGCACTCATCATCTCGCAAGGGTTCGGTGCTCTGGTGCTTGCTTGCGCATCCCTAAACTTCGGTTTCTCCATTCTCATAGTCAACCTGTTTTGCTGGGGCCTCTGTGGTGGCGTCGCCATGACTATGTCACGAACCATCATGCAGGAACATTCGCCCGAAGATCAACGTGGCAGGATGATGGCTTTCTACGGATTTTCATTTATGGGTTCAGGCCCGATCGGCGCCGTCTTGTGTGGCTACCTGGTTACCTGGTTTGGTGCGTCAATGGCGTTGGCCATCGCCGCCTCTCTGATGTTCCTGGTAGTCATACTGGTATACTGGAAATCTTCCTTATGGGACCTGCATCGTTAATCCTGATTCAGCCAGAGTAGGCTATTTCATCATTATCAGGTTACATTGTTCGGCTGTTCCGAACTGTGTCCAGCAAAGCAATTTCAGTCTTGCTGCTGGTTTTGAAAATTTTCGACCAGGCTGGCGAGCATATCAGCAAGCGGCGTCAAGTCTATAGCCAGCGCCTGCAGCGCATCAGCATTATCGATGACATCATCATGATCCAGCAATTCCAGCATAGCAATCGTTACAGGTGGCGACGACATCAATCTTTGTAGCCATCCAGCAGCAAACTTGCCCAGGGATAAAGGCAACGACTGAATCATCGGCGACCTCCCCATCAGCGACCCCGCCAGCTTGATCAATTGACGTCGTCGGAGACTCTCCGGCCCACCCAGCTGCAACACTCTGGATTCAATTGGTAAATCTAACAGCTGGTCTAGGGCAGCAATGACATCACCTGCATAAATAGGCTGTTCAATGCTGTTGACACGGAAGTCAAAACACACCGTTGACGAGGCTTTCTTCAATAATGCCAGGCTAGCCATATCTCCTTCACCCAGCACCATGGGCAGCCTCAGCACAGTCGTGGCAATACTGGAGTCAGCAAACAGCTGGTCAGCTTTCCCTCGAGACTGCAAACAAAGATTTTCACTGCAAGCATCAGCACCCACGATACTCAACGAAATCACCCCTTGCAGCCCAACTGTGTCGGCTACACGCAGAATCGCCGCCGCGGTCATCTCATGGGCCTGGTAATAACTGTTCTGGGCTGATTCGCGAATAATACCGACAAAATTGACGATCACATCGCAGGCTGAGGCCGCTAGAGTGAATGCTTCATTATCATGCAGGTCAAGGACGATACACTTGACAGGCAGAGCCTGCATTCGCTGAGCCGCCGCCGCTGAACGAACCACAGCTGTAATGTCGTGTTTTCCTCCATGCTGCCGCACAAACCGATGGCCCAGGCTGCCATTTGCCCCTGTGACCAGTAATTTCACCTGGAATTAACCTGATAAAGCCAGTAGTGCTCAGGCCATTGTGGAGCAGGTTCAGCTCGACCCATTTTCTCCCACCGCGCCAGCCAGGCGCGCGCTATTTCCTCATCGTCAATAACCCGCTGCATGCTCACCGGAAAAATGCGCTCACCGATGCGGACCCGGGCGATGTCCCCCCGGGACAGGTAACCGGACCAGACCTTGCCATCGCAATTCATACAGCCGATATAGAGTTGCCCCTCTACATGCCAGCAATTAACGGTAACAGAATGGGGATATTCGGGCCTGGTTTCTACTTCACAATACCCAGCTTCGGACACGAAAGACCAATCATTAACCGGGCTGGAAACAGATCTACCATTGAGTATTCCACCAGGTAGCCTGTCCCAGGGGCCAACCCCCCAGAGAAGCGGTAAAAGCGGTAGCAGCAGTAAAATAAATCTCTTATTCATAATTGATTTTTCATATAGTATTTATGCCTTCGGCTATTCATAATTTCATGCTTCGCGGGTTTAATGTGACTATACCTAATTGGCTCAGCGCTTCCAGATACATCATGGCACCGTTTATCTGTATGGCTATTTTAACGAATGCCTGGTCGCTGGCAACGTCTCTGTATCTCTTGGCTATTATCACAGACTTCCTTGACGGCTGGCTTGCCCGGAAACTTCGCAGCGTCTCCGCCCGCGGTGGTCTGCTCGATCATTCTGCTGATGCTTTTCTGGTTGCAGCCGTGCTGGGCACCCTGAGTTACCTGCAATTGATACCATGGATATTACCGGTTTTTCTGCTCATGGCTTTTGCCCAATATGTCCTGGACTCGAATGCCTTACAAGGCAAGAACCTTAAAACTAACCAACTAGGCCGATACAATGGCATCGGCTACTATCTCCTGGCCGTTGTACCATTGGTGCAAAACAGTGCAGGCTGGGAACTTTTCCCCGCCCCGACAGTTTATTACCTTGGCTGGGGATTGTTCCTGACAACGCTGATTTCAATGCTGGATCGAGCGGTCCTGCTGTGGCGAGAGGTAAAATAATCAATCGACAAACAGCTCTCGATTCGCAAGCGGCAAAAAAACCATACCAATACAGGCATTAAAGGTGACAAAAAAAGTATGCATGATCAACGAAAACACGCCGACCTCCGGGTACTCAGGAAACAACACAGTCCAGAGCAACAGCGCACCGGCATGGAATGGTAAAGGTAATGCTGCCGCGATAAAAATAACCGGCAAAAACGCCAACATTTGTTCAAAGCGAACATCAACGCTAAAGAGCTGTAAAGCCAGGGTATAGACGACGATCGCCATGAGTAGATTAGGTGCCTTACATAACAAGATCAGCAGATAATCCAGCCAACTCGCCTGACGTAGGGCATGGAAGATAGGTTTATCCCGCAATGCTGAGCCCTTCAACAGTTTGCCCCTAAAATACAACAGGTGAAATGGTAGATAAATCGCCGCAATACCGTAAACCCAGAGCAATATACTAGCCAGGGGAAGCGCGCTAGAGGCAGAAACGACAAGATCGTAATAAAGAAAAACACCAACAGCAGAAAACAGCAATAGTTGGTACACCTCTACAATGCCCAGGAGAATCATACTCGATACGGCCTGCCAACCGGGAATCTGGTGTCGTCTCAATAGATAAAGCGACATAGCACCTTTACCAACCTGTTCATTTAGTAAAGATAAAATATACGCACTTGCCCTTATCGGTAATATATGATTAAAGCGAACCGCTGAAGAATTAAACCAGCGAATTACGCGCCAGGTTGCGTGGCTATCAACCAGGAAGAAAAAGATCGAATAAGGAATCATCAGCAAGAGCCAACGACCCCAGTTAGCAGATTCAAAAAAAACCTGAAGATATTCCAGGACGGTCAGGCCATCCAGTGCTGCTGCTGCTTGAGTTCGATTATAGACCAGGTAAAAACAGGCCAGGGTAATAAGCCAGGTGGCGCCTCTTGCAAGGACTGAAAAACGTTTTCGGGGGGGATCACTATGCTGCTGCTCACTCATGCAAAACTCATCTTATTCATTAAAACACAGCCACACATCGGTATCTGCCTGCTGCAGGCAAGATAGCAATGTCATACTCAAATTTCCAACATCAGGATACCAAATCAGGAAGACTTAAGTTCTTTGGCGACAATCAAATCATTTTTACCCGGCACGACCTGATCGCGGCCCCGGCCCTTAGCAATATAGAGGTTATCGTCTGCCAAGCGTAACAAATCTTCAGCTGTTACATTTCGATCCAGACCATTCCACCAGTGATAACCAATACTGACGGTAATCTGAGCACGTATTCCTGCGTGATTAAACACTCTGCCTCTAATATCATTGCAAATTCGGAAGGCAAGTTCACCCACAGATGCCTCGCTCTCTTCCCTGACCAAAAAGACAAATTCCTCTCCTCCGTACCTGGCCAGGAGATCATAACCCCTTATTTTGGTCGTCAGCAGTTCTGCCAGGGATTTTAGAACAAAGTCACCAAAAGCATGGCCAAATCGATCATTGATTTCCTTAAAGTGATCGATATCCATAAAAACTAACGCCAGCGAAGATCCCTTCCGGAAACCATACTCATGTTCTTTAGATAGAGCATCAGAAAAGAACCGGGCATTATATAATTCAGTCAGGCCGTCACGAATGGCTAACTGCCGCAGGGATTTATGGTAGCGTTCGTCTTCATCATCAAAAAATCTGAATTTGAACGAGGCGATGCCGATTTCAATTTTTGCCCCTTCACGCAGGCGCGTAGAGCCACGAATAACCTCGTCAGCCATTAAAACAAGGTTTTCTTCCAGCGCAGTGACGAAAACTTCATTATCGATTATCTTTATCAGCGCATGTTTTTCACCAACACCACGCATTTTTAATATCAGGTCACTGTCCTCATGACTACCGATATACGTCGTTTTATCATTCAGCCGATAAACCTCTCCCAGGCCTTCATCGCTGATCGTCACAAGACAGGGTTTAGCCTGATCCATTATAAATTCCTAAACAGATGTCAACATGCATTGTTTCTCTAGCCAATCCTGAATCCCATCACTTCATTTTCCATAACGTCGCTCTCGCTGCTGGTAAACTCTGATAGCACGCCAGAGATCGATCATCCGAAAGGCAGGCCAATAGACCTCGGTAAAATATAGCTCAGAGTAAGCACTTTGCCAAAGCAGAAACCCGGACAGTCGCTCTTCTCCTGAGGTCCTGATTATCAAATCAGGGTCTGCTACACCGACAGTATAGAGGTAATCAGAAAAACTCTGCTCTGTAATATCTGCAATGGCCAACTGCCCAGACTCGACTTCCCCTGCAATTCGCTTAACAGCATCGATGATTTCCGCCCTACCACCATAGCTCAAGGCAATATTAAGCAGGAATCGGTCATGGCTTGCTGTCATACTTTCCACATCGTCTATCACCGTGTTCATTTCATCGCTTAAATTTTCGCGACGGCCGATCACCTTAACTTTGACTCGCTCACTAATTATTTCCGGATCAGTCTGGAATTGCTTTAATTGATCCATTATCAAGCTCATGAGGTAATCAACTTCCTCATCACTGCGATTAAAATTTTCGGTCGAAAACCCAAACAAGGTAATGACTTTGATCTCCAGACGGAAGCACCACCGAAGGAACTGCTTAACTTTAACTGATCCTTCATGATGCCCTTCATTCAACTCCAGGCCTTTTCCACGAGCAAACCGCCGGTTACCGTCTACGATCAAGCCGATATGGCCAGGACTGGGCCCATTTCTGACCTGTGCCCAAAGCATCTTCTCGTAGATTCGATATAACCAGGACTTCATAAATTAACCTCCAGCAAACTCATGAATGCTCCAACGGCTGTCCCCAGCTATCTTTAAAAACCAATTTAGTCACAGGCCTCCTTGAAATCGGCCCATGTCCTTTAAGAACCGGATAGCCGATCGGAATATGGGCACAGGTACCCCACTGCTCCGGTATATCCAGAAGTTGCTTTATAGCCTGTTCCTGATAACACAGCAAGGTTGTCAAAACACAACCAAGGCCTTCCTGCCGACAGGCCAGCATCACATTCTGTACTGCCGTATAAACTGAACCGCCACCCACCACCGATGGTCGATTCAGATCAGCATCAGTAATCGCCATATGGGCAGGGTTAAAGCAAAAAACCAACAAAGCCGGGACCTCAGCAAGATGGTTAGCCAAGTAGTCTCCTGCCTTAACGATTTTACCGGAATTCACCGCGGCAACATCATCGCTGCTGCTGGCCAGGCTACGCAACGGTTCTATATAGCGGTCCCACTCTTGCTGGTACCAGGATTGTATTGTTTTTAGTTTTTCCGCTGATTTTACCACTACTATTCGAAATGGCTGGACATTACCACCCGATGGTGCCCAGGCAGCAGCTTGCAGAACCCTGTCTAACACATCATCCGGAATAGGGTCAGAGCGTAACCGTCTGACTGCTCGCAGCGTGCTCATCGCCTCATATAATTCCATTTACTGTTCCTTTAGGCCAATTGATATTTAACTGAAACTCAAAACTAATTTCTTGATCAGGCACTTTTCAGATAGCGGCAGACGTCTGCCAACAATTCAATTCCTTCGTCTTCATCATCAGCGCAGACTTTAATGTTCAACACGCGCGCTCCATTTTTTACATAAGGCAGCAAAAAGTCGGCTACAGCTTCAGCTGAACCCGAAGGACTATACTTTTCAAAGGCCGCAAACGGGGTCCTGTACATCTGTTCCATTTCTCCTGCCAAACAGGCCCTGGCTCGGCTAACATCCCGACCGAGGCCTACCCACAATTGCAGTCCATGCTGCCATTCAGGCTCTCGACCCAACGACGCGGCGCCTTGCGTAACCTCTGTAATTGCTTGTTCAAAGCGTTTAGGTGAACACCAAACCCCAAGCCAACCGTCCCCATATCGGGCGGTTCGACGGAGTGCAGCAGATGAACGCCCGCCGACCAGAATGGGAATTTTAGGTGCCGGAGCCGGTTTTATGAGGGCTGCATCATAACTAAAGAACTCGCAGTCATAGCTTGATGACTGACCCGACATCAGCTCTGCAAGTGCCGCCAGGCAATGATTGGTCTGTAAGCCCCGGGTGGCAGGGTTGACCCCGCAAACCTCCATTTCATGCCGGTCCTCACCTCCCACACCAACGCCCAGTAAAATCCTCTCTGGTGCTGATAGGCCCAGGCTAGAGAGTTGCCGTGCCACAGTTACAGGATGCCTAAGAGCCAATAAATAAACGCCTATAACTATCTTCATGGTGGGATGCATCGCAGCCAGGGTGGCTGCATTAATCAACCCGTCCATACCAAGACCATTATGGAAACTAACGTGATCAGCAATAAACAAGTGATCGACGCCAGCCTTGGCTATGGCTTCCAAGCGAGATTTTCTTTGCTGTAATTCTCCCTTCAGCAGCATAGGACCACCGACAGCACCAATCGACAAGGCGGACATTAAAGCATCGACCTGGCAGGAAGGCCCAGTTGTACTCTGCCGACTACTTCGTAAATAGGTTTAGCAACCATAATATGCTGAGTCGTTACATGGACATCTCGAAAACATCGCTGTAACACACTTTCAGAATATATCGCCGATCCTCCTGCTGCCTCAAAAAGCCTATCAACGGCAGCGACGGCGCTGTGCGTGCCATTCACGGCTGCCAGCCGGAGTGAACTCTTCAATTCTGCACTCAATCGTTCACCGCGCTCTGCAAAACACCAGGCATTTACTACCGCCTCCTTCATCAAGGCTTCAGCTGACCTGAGGTCAGCAGTTGAACGGGCAACGCAGCTCTGCACCGCCGCACGTTCAGCTAACTTACGTGACCCACCGGTTGGCTGTTTGTTGCTGGCCAACTGGATAAACTCCTCGAGTGCTCGGTAACCCGTACCCAGTGCAACGCTGGCAACGCCAAGCGCTAGCAACCCCAGTAACGGGAACTGGTATAGCGGCTCAGAAACACTGGCACGAGAACCACTAATTACCGTATGCTGATCGGGTACAAAAACCTCGCTCACATTAAAGTGATGACTTCCCGTGCCACGCAACCCAACTACATCCCAGGTATCTTCAATCTCTACCTGCTCTGCCGGAAACATCATAAATCTAACTTCAGGTTGACCTTTCAAATCCAGGACGGGTTCACCATTTTCGTAAACGAAACAGCCCCCAGAAATCCACTGAGCATTCTGGCAGCCACTTCCGAATGGCCAGCGCCCAGTCACACTAAAGCCGCCGCTCTTCCTTTCTGCACGTCCTGAGGGCGCTGTTACGCCGACTGTTAATACCTGGGGATTGGCTGCGTAGATTTCCATTGCCCCTGCTTCAGGCAAAGAAGCCGATAACAAGCCGGTGGTAGAGCCGATCATCACATTCCAGGCCGCAGAACCATCGCCTATGGCAATTAACTTGAGCACCTCTATAAATTCAAGAGGATGCACCTGCAGGCCACCGTAAACCTTTGGAACTAGCATGCGGAAGAATCCGGCATTGGCAAATTCGGCTGCAATATCTGCAGAAAGTTTCCTTTCAGTCTCAAACTGACTCGACCACTGCGGTAAAATACCTGACCAATGCTTTGCACTATCTAAAATTGATTCCGTCATTTCATATCCATCATAAGTTCCCACAATTAGAAAACATCCTTCAAGCCAGAAGTATATCCACTCGCTGGCAGTGACACCATATCGTCAGTGATTCTGGATAGAAAATTAGTCATGCGTTTTAGCCCCGCCTCAATCCATTATTGCAGTGCAGGTCTGCCAGGTAAATCGTGGAGAAGCATCATAGAGGCTAACCGGAACTAAGCCTGGCTCTCCTGACTCAGCCGTCAGCTATCAAACAATCAATATAGCATCGCAGTAATCAAGGCCAGCAACCCTTAGCAGGGAAATCCAAGGTTATTCATTTGATTCAGGCACGTATGCCATACCGGTCCCTCTCCTGCAGAGAGCCTAAACAGCATCTTTGATCCATTATCCAAAATCCGTATTCTAGGTCGCAAAATTCCAGTTGATATTCTGGCGCAGATCGGTATCATTCGCTTTTGGTAGGACCAAAATGGTAGGACCAAAATGGTCTAGCCACATTGGTAAGGCCAAAATGGTCTAACCAAAAGTATCAGCGCCTTGTTTTAAGACGCTGGATTTAGAACAAACAATGACTCAACGATACAGCAGACAGGCACAAGGCTGATATGCTATGACGACTCATAAAACAACTGAAATCGCAAATACACTCCGAGACGAGATTCTGCTCGGCCAATACAGACCGGGTGAGAGACTTCCCTCAGAACGAGACCTTTCGGTTAGATTCTGTACTAATCGCGGTACGGTAAGAGAGGCGATCAAGGTTGTCGAACAACTCGGCATCGCTCATGTTCAACCAGGCGGAGTCAGAGTGTTGCCGATAGAGGAAGCAACCCTGGGCGTGCTCAGTCATTTAATGGACCTTGATAAAACCATTGAACCTTATCTTATAGCCAATGTTCTTGAGGTGTTTGGCTCCATGCTATCCCTTTCAGCCCGAACAGCGATTAATAAGGCGACACCCGAACAAATCGCAGAGCTAACGCAATTCCTGGCTAAACTGCGAAATGAAAAAACCATGACAGAATCACACTGGCGGCAGCTAGGCCAACAATTCCTCAGCATTAATCAGAACCTGGTTGTCAGGCTGATCACCAATGGACTCAAGACTCAATTCCTGGGCCGGGGCGGCTCAAGCCAGGACAGGCCGGGACTGCGCAAAGACCAGGCGTTAAAAGACCTGCTAGAAAATTTAGCTAACGCAATTGAGACCAGCAATGGTGATGCTGCGGCAATCAGTGTGCTGGCGTATTTTGATTATCTTCGGGGTCTCCGCCTCGAACAAAGCCAAGCCAAATAACAGATATCTATCGAGAATAGTAGGCAGTATATATGAGTAGTACTTTGATCAAGACAATAGTCACGATAGTCATTTTAATGGTTGCCGCTGTTGGCGCTGTCCAACTAGTGTGGACACGTCCTGTTCCGCCGCAAATAACGCCGGAACAAATATCAACGACCATCCGTGTGATCGAAGTCAAAAAACAATCCCTGCAAATGGAAGTTAGATCTCAAGGCACGGTCTTACCGCATATTCAGAGCGAGCTTATTCCCGAAGTAAGTGGTCGAGTAAAATGGATTGCTTCGAGTCTCGCACCCGGCGGTTTTTTTAATCAAGGTGACGTCCTGGTGACTCTTGATGACACCGATCATCGAGCCCAAGTGCAATTATCCAGAGCAAGACTGGAACGAGCAGACGCTGAATATGAACACGCAAATTTTGAATTGAAGCGTATGCAAACCCTGGTAAGGGACAGGTTAACGAGCCAGTCTTCTCTAGAGACATCGCTACGCAGTCAACGAATTGCCCGTGCCACCAAAACCGAAGCCAGGATCAGCCTTGAACAGGCTCAACGGGACCTTGCCAGGACTCAACTAAAAGCGCCTTATACTGGGTTTGTCCGGACAAAACGAATTGATGTCGGTCAATATGTCCAGAAAGGCATGACCATCGCCTCAATCTATGACAGTCAGTCGGTCGAGGTACGATTACCCGTCATGGACAGCCAACTGGCCTACCTTGACCTGCCTATGGGGTTTCGCGGCGAGCTAAGCACGCAACAGGCACCCGTGGTAATCCTGTCGACCTCTTATGCAGGCCAGGTTTACCAGTGGTTGGGAACAGTCGCCAGAACCGAGTCTGAGATAGATTCAAAAAGCAGAATGACAACCGTCGTCGCTCGAGTCCAAAATGATCCACAAAGTGATCAACCGCCATTACAGATCGGGCTATTTGTTTCTGCGATCATCAAAGGAAAAGATATAGATAACATTTTTCGCCTACCCAGAGCAGCTATCCGTAACCAGAACCAGGTGCTCATTGTAGATCAACATAATCAACTTCGATTTCGTGATGTTGACGTACTGCGTTTTGAAAAAGACAACATCATCATCAGTTCAGGTCTGAATGAAGGCGAACGGGTCAATATTTCGCCTATCCAGTCCGTCACCGACGGCATGCAAGTGACGCCGAATCTAATGACACCGGTTGGAAAGGGTTAGATTGCGTCATGAAAAATGCTAGTACCTGGTTTGTAGACAACCCTGTTGCCGCCAATCTACTCATGCTGATAATGCTGGTGGGTGGTTTTGTCTCACTTCTCTCCATGCACAAGGAAGAGTTCCCGAATATTGAGCCGGGCATCATCACCATAAATGTGCCCTACCTTGGTGCTGCTCCAGCTGAGGTGGAAAAAGCTGTGTGCATCCGCATAGAAGAAGCTATCGAGGGCATAGAGGGCATCGACAGAATGCAATCCATCTCCAATGAAGGCGTATGCAGCGTCTTTATTGAATTGGCATCCGAGACTGACATGACCCTTGCACTGAACGAAGTCAAGGGTCTAGTTGACGGTATCAGCACCTTCCCGGTTGAAACCGAAAAACCGATTATTTCATCCCTCCAGTTCAGAGGGCAGACCATTTCAGTGGTGATATCCGGAAAAGCAGATGAGACGACGTTAAAGTATCTGGCCGAAGAAATTCGCGATGATATTGCTGGTTTAGACGGGATCTCGCAGGTTTCGTCAAACTATGCTCGTCCCTGGGAGATATCAATTGAAGTGAGTGAGCAGATTCTAAGGCAATATAATCTGACTATGACCGCCATTGCCTCAGCGATTCGAGCCTCCTCTCTGGACATGCCGGGTGGCTCAATTAAAACCGCGGGTGGCGAGGTCTTAGTGCGCAGCCAGGGCCAAGCTTACCGCGGCTACGAGTTCGAACAAATTGAAATTTTAACAAGATCCGATGGTAGCAAATTAACATTGGGTGATATCGCAACGGTACGAGATGCTTTTCAGGAGGGGTATCTACAAGCTAAATTTGACGGTGAGCGCGCTGTTACCGTTACCGTTTACCGCGTCGGCGATGAAGACACTATTACGTCATCTGAGGCGGTTAAAAAGTACATTATCGATAAGCGCCCCAGCCTTCCAGCGGGTATCGACATGACAGTATGGATAGACGAATCCGTAGCCCTTAACCGAAGAATCGGCGCGTTGAGCAAAAATGCGGTCACCGGCCTCATACTGGTACTCCTGATCCTCACCTTATTCTTGCGATTCAAGGTCGCTGTATGGGTTGCTTTTGGTATACCGGTCGCCGTTCTTGGAGCAATCTGGGTATTCCCCGCAGCAGGACTAAACATTTCTTCACTGACAGTTCTTTCTTTCATTCTAGTATTAGGTATCGTAGTTGATGATGCGATCGTCGTCGGAGAACGCATATTTGCGCACGAAAGTCTGCAGCCGACTAAGCGACAAGCCGCTATAGCGGGGACATCAGAGGTCATTGTGCCAGTTATATTCGGTGTATTAACAACCATTGCCGCATTCCTGCCGATTCTCATAGTCGATGGCCGCATGGGCCAGTTCTTTTCTCTAATAGGCTGGGTTGTGGTGATTTGCCTGGTATTCAGCATCGTTGAATGTATGCTGATACTTCCAGCACATATTTCCCACAGGGTCACCAAAGGTCCACTGGCATTTACTGACTTTGGCTTTGTCCGCTGGTGGATCGAGTTTCAGGGCAGCATCGCAAAATCTCTCGAGAATTTCGCCGAAAAACGGTACCAACCCTTTCTTGTAAAAACGCTTGAATGGCGCTGGATAACCTGGGCAGTGGGCACATCCATACTAGTACTGGCTTTAGCTCTGGTTATCAGCGGCAGAGTTATATTCCAATTTTTCCCGGCAGTCGAAGGAGATCGCGTCTATGCGACCTTGATTATGCCAGAGGGTATCAACGTTGAACTCACTGAACAGGGCGCCGAACAGTTAGAGGAAGCGGCAAAGCAACTGCGCCGAGAAATAACCGCTGATTTAGTAAACGATGGTTTTGAAAATCCGATAAAACACATATTTGTATCTATCGGTTCCAACGCTGCCAAAGAAAACGGTCCACCCCGGATCGGCTCAAGTGGCGGTAGTCACTTAGCTGAACTGGTGCTGGACCTGGCTCCCATGGAAGAAAGGCCTGGCTGGCCTTCCAATACCATAGCACAACGCTGGCGGGTCCTTAGCGGCGCTATTCCCGATGCCCTGGACCTTCAATTTACCGCCGATTCCTTTACAGCAGGTGATCCCGTTGCCTTACAAT
Source organism: Gammaproteobacteria bacterium (assembly GCA_018666555.1). Lineage (GTDB taxonomy): Bacteria > Pseudomonadota > Gammaproteobacteria > Pseudomonadales > Azotimanducaceae > UBA9926. The sequence continues at coordinate 12,559 of JABIZD010000086.1, read as the reverse complement.
TAAGAGGCCGTGATGTCGAAGAATTAAAACGAGCGGCTCTTCATCTGCGCACGGAGTTGTCGCGGTTTCCTGGCGTACTGGATCTATCAGATTCATTTCGTGCCGGAAAACAGGAAATTCAGCTTGATATACTGCCCGAGGCGAAGGCACTTGGACTCACTCTGAGGGACCTGGCGCAGCAAGTCAGGCAGGCCTTCTATGGTGAAGAGGCGCAAAGAATTCAACGCGGTACAGATGATTTAAAAGTAATGGTTCGATATCCGGAGAGCGAAAGACGCTCTTTAAGTAATCTGGAGGATATGTATATCCGCAGTAGTGACGGCAGTGAGGTTCCCTTTGCCAGCGTCGCTGAAGTAACCTATGGAAACAGTTATTCGTCCATACAGCGACAGAACCAGCAACGTATCATATCTGTAAGAGGTGATGTCAATCGCACTGTTATCACACCTGAAGCAGTATTCAGCGCTCTACAAGCCAGCATCTGTGAGGACAATACAAGCCTTTCCGACTCAAAGAATATGTGCAAAAACAGTCAATTTCCCGGCGTTCGCTATACCCTCGACGGAGAACAGTTAGAACGAACCAAAGCTATTGGCGGCATCTTCGGTACTGTGCCACTGGCTCTGCTAATTATTTTCGCCCTATTGGCGGTACCACTTAAATCGTATCTCCAACCCCTGGTGATAATGAGCGTGATTCCATTTGGGGCTGTTGGCGCCATTATCGGCCACTATATAATGGGCTGGCCGTTGGTTTTCTTCTCCTTGCTGGGAATTATTGCTTTGTCAGGCATCGTCGTAAATGCATCGCTGGTGCTAGTCGATAACATCAATCGGCAGCGCAGATCCGGTGTGCCTATATTTGAGGCGGTAAGCAGGGCCGGCACCATTCGCTTTAGACCCATTATGTTAACTTCAGCTACGACTTTCGTTGGACTTATTCCATTAATGACCAATAACGATCCGGAAACATTCATGTTTATCCCAATGGCGATTTCGCTGGCCTTTGGGGTCCTTTTTGCAACAGTCATCACCCTGCTTCTCGTCCCTAGCCTGTATCTAATGCTCGATGATCTGTTAATCCAGGTGAACAAAACTATGACCTGGATTTTTGGTCAGGACCTATTCGAAGAAGAGCCAGAAACCGCTACCATTGCAATGCCAGAGCCCGAAGCAAAAGGCCTCAGTTAGATCTATTTCAAGCCTGCAGAAAATCACTTACGGTAGCAATAAGCTCGCTTGGCTTATCAAATTGAACCATGTGGCCAGCACCATTTATCTCTACGTGTGTAGCATCCTCAAACAGAGTGACTCGCCTGTTAAGCTCTGATTTATACCAGGCCTGTTCGTCTTTCAAACGATTATTTTTGAAACTCCAGTAGGCTAGTCCCTCGGATCCAGTTATCACCAGGGTCGGACACCTTATCTGTTGGTACAGACCCTCACTGTCAGTGTGGGAAAAAGTACTCCATACCATATCTACCCGTGGATCCCAGCGCCAGGTCACTCGACCACCTTCAAGTTCACGAATCCCCTCTTCAACGATACGACTGGCAATGACATGATCCAATTTGGAGTTATGCTGCTGAAAGCGATTTAATGCTTCTGCAAAGCCCGACATACTCCTGCCCGCAGAGTTGAGTGATTTAAGCATCGCCACCTGTTGTCGATGTCGCTGTAGAAAAACCTGTTGATCATCACCTTCTCTGGACCTAGGTGGCCCGAAACCATCAACGATAATCAGTTTTTCGACTAGATCTGGATACAAAGCAGCAAACCAGCAGACGATGTGTCCTCCCAGACTATGCCCCAGTAGCGTAGATTTTTTTACGTCAAAATATTCAAAAACCTGCATTAAGTCAGAAAGAAAGTAACTCATGGTATAACAGCCAGGATGATCGCTCCTACCACGCCCCCGCAAATCCGGGATAATGACGCGACATCCAGGAAAGGCCTGCGCTATATGAACCAGGCCACCACTATGATCTTTCATACCATGTAATAAAACGAACGGTTCACCATCCTCTGGGCCGATGGTCCAGACGTTTAACCGACAATCAGCGCTGCTGATTTGATGATGCCTTGCCACCCTACCTCCTGTAAGAATAAATCAAACCCGGGCCCAGCCCGTATGCAGACAAGCTTTATCGTCCCATACCATAAAATTCTGAATTTGGCTTGACGCTGGCCATATTCGCGAGCCGGTTGCTCATGGCAAAAAAGGCCGTAATCGCGCCAATATCCCAAATATCCTCGGCCGTCCAGCCAGCATCCCTGGCCTCTTGGATTTCATCTTCAGAAACCTGACCAGAAGACTCTGCGAACCGGCAGGCCAGTTTGAGCATTACAACTTGCTTGCCCGACAGATCTGCTTTTCGGAAATTGACAGCAACCTGATCGGCGATTAATGGGTTCCTGGCTCGAATACGCAGGATCGCGCCATGGGCGATGACACAATACTGGCAATCATTTATAGCCGAGGTGGCCACCACAATCATCTCTTTTTCGGCCTTGGTGAGGTTACCGGACCGGTTTTCCATCAGCGCATCGTGATAGGCAAAAAAAGCCCTGAACTCAGCAGGTCGCCTGGCCAGCACGACAAATATATTTGGAACGAAGCCTGACTTCTCTTCAACTTCCAGAATTCGAGAGGCGATATCCTCTGGAATCTCGGATAACTCCATCAGTGGAAACATTTCCCGGGCAATATTATCTGTCTGCATTAAAACTCCTGTTAAAACCCTATACGGGTCATCGCGCGCTACATTATCACAATAATCCAAATCCTTGCCGAGCCGTGGCATCAGCCCTAGGGACCCAAGTGCTGCGCTCACATTTGCATTCCAGTCTTGGCAAGCTAGTTATGACTCGCCTCTTTATCAGCATAGTCATAACTATAATAACTGGCCACAGCAAGCCCTGCAGCAACACTTCTGAAAGGATCATGCTCGATTACCCTGCCTGGGAATCGATTTTCCAGCAGCCGCTTGACCGATGCTATCTGACTGGACCCACCTGTTCGAATCACCACATCTATATCAGAATAGCCTAGTTGTGCCTTTTGCATTATATCCTCTATCAGTTGTTCGATACGGGTTAACTGGCCGGAAAGTAACGACTCAAACCTTTCTCTGGTGAATAACAGGCTAACGTCCAACTCGGCGATATCCAAATAGGTTTGCTCAGAATCAGATAACATCGCCTTCGCCTTTTTGATTGCCTGAAAAACGATATAGCTATAGTTATGGGTAATCAGCTCATCCAGACGAACAAATTTTTCCCTAGCAGGACCACCCTTATTAATACAATCACTTATTTTAGCCCGATATTGATTTTGATTAAGCGTGTAGGTGACAGCCCAATTCAACAACGGAGCTTCAAATTCCTCAAAAGGAAATTCGGTTTCAATAACATTACCATCGACCCTTCTGGACCAGCGTTCTCCCTTACCCAGCAAAGGGAAAAGCAGCTCTTTGAAAATCAATTGATCAATGTGATCTCCACCCAAGGCTATCCCGGCAGTCGCCAGCACTTCAAAATGTCGACCCCAATAGCGAACGATACTCATGTCCAGAGTGCCGCCGCCAAAATCAAAAGTCACTGCCCTGCCTTGTTTCTCGGTCAGGGTTTGGTTTTGCTCGGTTATCTGCTTGCGGCCACCTTCCATCGCCAGATAACTGACCGTGGCTGCCAATGGTTCCGGATAAAACTGGACAACACCAAAACCCGCATAATCAGCCGCCTCAGCAAGCCTTGCTAAAGCCAGTTGATTGGCGCCGGCTCGCGATCCTTCAAATAAAATGGGCCGACCCACAACGACTTTCCGCTGATCTACTATCGCCACCTTTTTCATTCTCTCGCGAATATGCAGAAAGATGGGTGTAATCAATGCGACCAACCTGAACGGTTGGTCAAACACCATGAGACGTTTTATATCTGGATTGCCCAATAATCGCTTGATACCTCGGAATAACCGCCCTGGCAAACCTCTATCAATCACAGCGGCACCATAGACATTCTCTGTCCTGATCTCAGCTTTACTGGCAGAGTCGTTAGGGTTTTTTTCCTCGGTCAGCAATCCAGACTGGGCAATAATCTCAGGCGTGAATTCGACGATTCTGTCCTGGTTTTCTTCTATATACTGGGAGATAGCCGCAAGGCCTGTCTTGGTAACCAAGGCCTGATTCAGGTGCAATGCGGTCGGCATAACCTCAGCCAAGTCTTCCAGCTCAACAAACCGGACTTCCTTACCATCAAAGCAGGCCGCGGTTGAATTAGACGTACCAAAATCTATACCAATTCCAATCATCACCCGTTTTTATCCGATGTGTGCTTTCGACTCAAGCATTGTCGCCCAATATCAGCGCTAGAGCGATATTTATTAGTTGGTATTAAGATCTTGCCAGTATGCGCAGGGAAATTATAACAACAAGCGCTACAAACTAGCCTTTCCAGCTGCTAGCACAAACCTGGGTTTATAAAAACTCAACAACTCCGCCCGGCCAAGCCGAGACCAAGACAGTCAGGTAAATCGCCACTGATAAGGATTGTCACAGAGTATGCCGCAAAGACTATTGCAGTCCGAAGTGTGTTAACAGTGAGGACGTGGAAACCAGAAGCCGATATTGTGCCAATCGCAAATTCATCTCACCTGATAGATGACTGGCTTGAGCTCGTAGCAATTCGTTCTGGACATCTAATACATCCAGGAGCGAGCGCTTACCCAACGTCAACTGCTCCTTGTAGACTTCAAGCACCTCTTCGGTCGCATCGACATGTGTTTTCAAAAAAATTAGCCGCGCTTTTATATCTTCATTATCATTCCAGAAGACAGTAATCTCCTCTACAACGAGATTCTTTATTGAACGTAGCGTTTCTCTGGCAGCAAATTCTCTTGCCTGCGCCTCGTTTCTTTTAGCTCGATCCGCACCTCCGCGATACAGGTTGTAGCTCATTTTAACAACCGCTGTTTCGTCATCATTAGGACCCATGACACCATCGATATTATCATTTCGGGTTGCCCCTAACTTTAAGTCTAAGCGGGGTTTAAAACTCGCCTGAGTACGTTCGTTAGCGGCTTTAGCAGCCAGAACATCCGCTTCTGCTGCCAGGATCTGCTGGTTATGACCATAGGCAAGCTGTATCGCCTGTTCCAGCGTTAAAGGTAATTCAATACCTTCTTCAGGCATCACTAAATCCCTGGCATTTTCGCCGACAATATTAAAAAACCGAGCCCGGGCATTCCTTGCGTTATTTTTACTCATGTGAAGATTCGACTCAGACTGCGCTTTACGTCCTTGAGTCTGGACGACATCCACTTTAGTTCCAACGCCTGTCTCAAACCGGGTGTTGATTTTGCTCAACGTATCTATGTGAAACAGTAAATTACCTTGTGCTAACTCAACGATTTTATCGAGCCGAATGAGTTCTACATAGGCCTGAACTGCCTGCAGACTAGTCGTTTCACGATGTTGTGCCAGCCTGGCTTCTGTCGCCACCAGTACCGCTGCCTGTTGCTTCACTAAATTTGATGTGGACGCGCCATCGTAGAGCAACTGTGTGATACTGATACCGCGCTCAGTGCGTGTAAAGCGATCGTCTATAGTCCCCATCGATCGCGTAGTAGTGTTATCAGAATACTCGGTGCCGCTTGCCATGGTAAGGTCAATCACGGGCAAGTATCCAGCAACCGCCTGGCGGCGCATGGCTTCAGCAGCTTTTACGGTTTGGCTGCTAGATTGAATGACAGGATTGGATTTTAACGTCAATTCAATCACCTCAGTCAGGGATTGAGCCAGCGCTGAATGAGTGGCAATAAGTAAGGAAAGAAGCAATAATTTTATCATATACATAAAATATTCCCGGTTATCCGAATAGAGTATACTGAACTTAATGTGATCTTTACACCTGTTTACTGAATCTTTACGACATAAATTCATGAACTTCCGACCATCATGAACGAAGCCCAAACATAAGGATATCCCCATTCAACTGACTCGATCAGTTCAAGTTGCACCATTCTCAGCGCATCCCTCGGTGGCACCCCAGCTAGTACCTTGTCATAGAAACCAGTCATGAGCGCCTGTGTCCCAGAATCACTTACTTCCCAAAGTGAACTCACTATCTCACCCACACCGGCCTCCTGAAAAGCCCGTCGCAAACCATATATGCCCTCGCCCTCATGGATTTCGCCGAGGCCGGTTTCGCAGGCTGACAAGACTACTAATTTGGTACCCGACAGGTTCAGATCAAGCACTTCAAGCGCAGTAAGAATGCCATCGTTTTGAGTATTAATGCGGCCTAGATACTGTGCATTTGCATTAATACCTGCAAACGCGAGGCCGGCTCGCAATAACGGATTATCTCCTGGTGGTGGAACCTGTGCCGACCCCCTCTGTTGCTTGAGTAACCTTTTGGTCAGGGTTTCATTCGCCTTAAGAAAAAAACCGTGGCTGGCGATATGCAATACCGATGGCACCTGTTCAAGCTCACTGATAACACGTTCCTGGGCCCTGGCTTGCGTAAAACTATCCAGTGCGATGTTATAACTGGCAGCCTTAGTGACGATAATCTCGCCTTCCTTCTCTGCCCCCGGCAAAGGCACGAACTTCAAGCCCCTTAACCCGCCAGCCGCCCCCCGTAAGGCCAAACTAGTCGATTCTGTCCTGATCTCCGGGTCATTTATCTGCCCGTTAGGAACAACTTCACTGATATCGTAGTCAGGGCCTGCAAATAAAAGATAACTACCGTCAGCCACGGCGATATAATTAGGTAACAAGTCTCGGCCTGACGTTAATATGTGCAGGTCAACTGCCTGCACCAGGTATTCCTCCTCAATCGTCACCAATGCAGCAAAGGGTAGGATATTCAACAGGCCATCAGGGACCAGGTAGACGTAATCCAGGCCTTCAAGCACGGCGTCGATGGGCGACCAGATAGCTGTATAGATATCTTGCCCATACTCGAACAACTCCTCATCCTCAACGGACAAATCCTGTATCACATCACGGTATTCAACGATCCCTCTGTCGATTTTGGCAGCTTCAGGAAAGTCGATTAAGTGATGCCGGTAGCGACCGGCCTTGTTCACCAAAACCGAAGCCAAATAGGCGGGTCGGTCATCGCTCCTATAGGCGAGAAAATCGACCAAGGCCTTGTCGGCAGTCACCGCCAGTTGCAGTTTATCTACGTCGAGAGGCGCTATGCTCGATCGATACTGAGCACTTGCCCTACCCATGGCACCTTGCAGTTCATTCACTTCCAACTCAAGCTCATATAGCATCTGAACATGTTGCCCGACCGTATCTGTGGTTGGCCCAGACAGCGTCAGTAATGCCAGAGACTCCCTGCTTCGTCTTAGCTTGACGGCGACGTCTGCTAGTTCAGGATTCTTGGACATTCGACTGACCTGCTGAATCTGGGAGGTTATCTTCAACAGCAACCCCTTCCGATGCAGACTAGCCTCCAATACTCGCCTGGCGTTTTCCTCCCCACCTACTTGCACAAGCAGGCTAAGATAATCGTCAAATTCCTGGCGATGCAGCCGGATATACCCTTCCCGAGCATTTTCCCCGGTCACCCAAAGCATACGATCCAAGAAAACACTTCTGCGCAGAAAACCTTTTTGGCTGAGCTCTATGGCGGCATCCAACTGATTATTCTTCTTTTTAATCGAAGCTAGACTATTAAGCGCATCGAATGTATAAGGGTGCTGCTCCCCGAGCACAGCTTCTGATAATTGCAACGCCGTGGTGGTCAGCACATCAGCTTCTGCCAATCTGAGTTGGGCTGAATAGAGTCGACCCAGGTCTATCATCGACCGAATTACGTCAGGGTGCCGATCCCCTAATTTGGATTTTCTTAGGGTAACCGCCATTAACAACGTTTGCTCGGCTTCAGCCAATCGATTCTGGCCAAGTTGAACTCGACCAAGATTATTCAGCGCTTTCAACCTTCGTGGATGGTCTATACCCAGTGACTGAGCCCAACTATCCACAACACTCAAAAATCCAGCCTCTGCCTGAGCAAAGTCCTGCATCATCATGTACAGAAAAGCCAGATTATTCTGGATTGCCACGGCCTCATTATAATCCGCCCCGAATTGCTGTATTAATAAATCATAGCTTTGTTCATACAGCAGCTCAGCATCCCTGAAATTACCTTGGCTCTCATACAACAGAGCTAGATTATTCCGAGCTCGAGAAGCCGCAACAGAAGTCTCCCCCTGAACTCCCACGAACTGCTCCAGTGCTTTTTTAAGCAGGGGCTCCGCCTCATCATACAAGCCCATCTGTTCGTATAACTGACCCAGGTTACTTCCGGCAACAATAGTGAGAGGATGCTCCTCACCTAGTTCCCCAAGCAATTCTCTGAGAGTAAATTGGAACGTCAATTCCGCCTCACCTAGTAATCCGGAACGTTGTTGTAACCGGCCCTTTTCCATCAATATCGTGTAATAGTTAACCGATTTTTTCTGCCAATAGGCCTCTGCAGCAGGGAGCAGGTCATTGATGACTTCGATCGCTTCGGGATATAAGCCTTCATCACGCAATACACGAGCCAGATAATCCTTAGCCATAAGCCGATAACTGCTATTCGGTTCCGATAGCTGCAATACCAGATCCAGCCTGTTCCTTGCCGTAAGGAAATCACCTCGACCACGCTCAAGTTCTGCTAACTCGAGCAAAGCTTCCAAACTATTAGTACTAGTTGCTCCCAGACCCTGCGTACTGAGTTTTAAGATTTCATGAAAGGCAAGTTCTGCTTCATCCTGTCGACCCAGTCGCGCCAACAAACTCGCCTCGTCGTGCCGGCAGGATAACGTACTGGGATGCCAGATACCGCGTGACTGCCCGAGATTCTGGCATATCTGGGCTTGCAGTTGTCTGGCCCGACTCAGCTCGTTAACGGCGATCAACACATCTACCTGCAGCAGCCCAACTGCAATCGATTTTGCATGGCCAACACCTAACAGGTCCGAATACTGGCTGACACCTGAACTAAGAATATCCAGGGCTGCTGCGAAATCGCCGGACCGAAGCGGGATCAAATATCCATCAACTAGTATTTCTATACTGCTGGGATGCCCTGCTCCGAGTTGTTCAACCGCTATCTCATAGGCCTCATCAAGCAGCATCGCAGCCCGCTCAAGCTGACCAAAATCCATTAGATAAACACTGAAACTTTGCAAGGCCGTTGCAGCAAGCCAATGCCTGGGCCCAATAAGCTCCTGCACAAACTGCACATTACCTGATTGCACCTGAATTACTGAGGGATCCCCTTGCCCGAATAACTCCTCAGCCTCGACAGACATTTCATGGAATAACAGATCCAGGCCTTGAGCCGCTAAAGGGACCTTTTCTGCTTCTGACAGCGCAAGGGTAAAACGCTCAGCTAAAACCGCATACGATAAAGTCAGCTCATCATGCAGCCGCTCGACCGCTTCCAGGTCCTGCTTCACCACTGCAACTTCTACATCCTCGAGTAAGGTACTAGCGTATCCACTCGAGCCAAAAGCGAGCAACACTATAACCACAAGATCAGTAACGCATTTTTTAATTGATGTGTTCATTTCCAAGCCTTTGAAATGTCGGCACTCTCATTTTGCTCAAAAACCTCTATGAACTTGACCCCGCAGGGGTTCATTGTCAAGTCGATAGTTTTGATGTTACAACTCTGTTTTAACCATAAAAATTGATTACCACTGGATTAGCCCCTATCAACGATGTACATTCTGACGTCGTAATATGAATTAGTGCGCATGGACTCACCTCAAAACTCCTGGCTCATAAGGAAAATTGCTGGCCTTTTCCTGACCATGATGGGCTGGAAAGTCACCGGTGAAAACCAGCTTACACCGAGGACGGTTATCATTGCCGCACCGCACACCAGTAATTGGGATTTTGTTTATCTTATCGCGGCTGCCGCTCATTTAGGCATCAAAATTAATTGGCTTGGAAAGGCCAGCCTGTTCAGGCAGCCACTGGGTTTCTTCATGAAACGGTTTGGAGGCATAGCAGTCGATCGAAGCAAAAAGAACAATCTAGTACAACAACTGGTTACCAAATATAAAGAGCATTCCAGGATCAACCTGGTCATACCGCCTGCCGGTACCCGTGACCATACCGACCATTGGAAGTCCGGTTTCTATCATCTGGCAATGGCTGCCAGTGTGCCCATCATCTGTGGTTACCTGGATTATCCAAGCCGGGAAGCGGGGCTCAGCAAACCGTTTAAACTGACCGGTAAAATCGACCTTGATATGGAAATCATAAGGCACTTTTATAAAAACAAGGTCGGTTTATACCCGGAGAAAACCAGCCACATCCGCCTTCGTGAAGAAGACAGTCGGTAAAGCAAGCATTTCCCACTGAAACGTCTATTGAATCCTGATTGTAAACCCTGCCCCGGTCAGATCAGTGATCGAACATAATCACACTTCGGGCTACTGAACCCGACTTCATATCAACAAAGGCCTGATTAATATCTTCGAGGCGAATTCTTTTCGACACCATCTCATCAAGATGAAGCTTTCCGGCTAGATAGAAATCAATAAACCTCGGCATATCAACTCTGAATCTATTTGAACCCATCATCGACCCCTGGATTTTTTTCTCCTGCAGGAATGCGCTTCCCATAAGCTCAATCTTCACGCCTACCGGAATCATACCGATGACCGTCGCAGTCCCACCCTGCCGCAACATACTAAAAGCCTGCTCGGCCGTGGCTTTAAGGCCTATCGCTTCGAAAGAGTAATGAACACCACCACCGGTCAATTCGCGTACCTGATCTACCACTTTACCGTCACTGCCATTAATGGTATCGGTTGCACCGAAGGTTTTAGCCATTTCCAATTTTGAGTCAACCATATCGATGGCGATTATTCGTCCAGCCCCGGCAAGTGCGGCACCATTGATACAAGATAGACCAATACCGCCACAACCCAGCACTGCCACTGTTGATCCTGGCTGGACTTTAGCTGTGTGAAACACACTGCCGACGCCAGTAGTAACGCCACAGCCGATTAATGCAGCCCGGTCTAATGGCATATCATCTCTAATCTTGACGATAGCGTGTTCATGAACCAGCATCTGTTCAGCAAAGGACGACAAATTCGCGAATTGAGTTACCGACACGTCATTCTGTGATAAGCGCGGCTGCTCATCCTGGCCCCGTTTTGTTTCCGGGTTCTGGCATAACGACATATGCCCGGTTAAGCAATCCTCACAGTGACCACAAAAAACAGACAAGCAAGTGATGACATGATCACCCGGTTTCACATAAGTCACACTCTCTCCAACGGCCTCAACAATCCCAGCTGATTCATGCCCCAGCACCATCGGTGTCTGGGCTGGGTACAGACCCTCAACAAAGTGCAGATCGCTATGACACACCCCAGCTGCGGCCGTTCGTATTAGCACTTCCCTGGGTCCAGGCTTAGAGATTGAAACCTCCTCTATGCTCAATGGCGCGCCTACTTCCCTGAATACTGCTGCTTTCATGATGAGTCCTTGTATTAATCTATTTGTGCTTTCTGCAATATAAAACTGTAACCCAGCATATTAACATCACGTTATTTAAACCTCACGCAATTATCCGTTATCCATACATTCTTAGCGATTAGTGAGCACCACCATCTACTGCCAGAATTGCTCCCGTAGTAAAGCTAGCAGCTGCACTGGCGAAATAAAGCGCCGCCGCTACAATTTCCTCTGGCTCTCCGCCTCTTGCCATGGGAATGTTAGCTGCCGCTCTCTGGTTGAAAACCTCCATATCCCAGGCTTTACTGATGTCCGTCAAAAATGGCCCGGCCATAATACAATTCACCCTGACTGCCGGGCCATAAGCCGACGCGAACGACCGTGTTAGAGCATTCAAGCCAGCTTTGGCTGCACCGTAGGGCTCTGAATTAGGACTCGCTGATACCGATGCCGTGCTACTCACATTTATAATTGAACCGCCACCACTGTCCTGCATACGCTGACCCACATTCGCCATTAATCGAAACGGCCCTTTCAGGTTAACCCCTATGACCTTATCAAACAGAGATTCTGAAACGTCATCCAGAGACTCGTACAATGGCGACATCCCGGCATTATTGATCAAGACATCGATCTGACCAAAGCGATCGTAGACAGCCTCAACCAACTGGTCCAACTCATCCCAGTGGCCGACGTGAACGCTGTAAGCCTCTGCTTGCACACCAAGTGCCCTGATATCATCGGCTGTGCTTTCGCAGGATTCCAGACTGCGACTTGCTATTGCCAGGTTAGCGCCCTGAGCTGCAAACCCATGTGCCATAGCACGTCCCAATCCTCGACTACCTCCCGTTATCAGTACAACCTTCCCCTCAAATTCCTTATCCACACTACTCCCTAGGTCTGATGAACCCTCGTCTGTCTATTTACATATACCTCATCTGTCTATCCGCGTATACCTCAACCGTCTATTTTCGCACGCCTCAACCGTCTATTTTCGTACGCCTCAGCTGTCTATTTGCGTACGCCTCAGCTGTCTATTTGCGTACGCCTCAGCTGGCTATATACGTACGCCTCAGCTGG
>JABIZD010000160.1 GCA_018666555.1 Gammaproteobacteria bacterium | reverse complement strand
CAATCAATTTTTCGCCAAGGACCCTGACGCTTCTAGACAGCACTTAAACCCCCATTCAGGTAGGTTGGCACAGTTTTTTCTCAATGATGAAAAAGCGCCCGCATGCCCTATCCGTCTAGGTTGCATACTGTTAGTTTAGCAAACGATGGAGGTGGCTTTATAAAATCGCCTTCGCAGCAGCCCGCATGGTCTGCGTTGTAACATCAAGGCGATCATCACCCCAGGGCATGGGCATCAAAATCGGCTTTTCGACTCCGGCTTCTATATACGTACGGACGAACTCCGTGACTTCTTCCGGGTTTCCAATAAAATCAATCGCTTGAATCATCCGCTCAGACACAGCTGCCAGGGCACCATCACGATCGCGCGCTGCCTGCCTGGAGCGGATTTCATCCACCTCATTGCTGAAGCCAGCGGCCCTGAACATATTCGCATAGCCGTCCGCCATGCAGTAATTCAACAGGTCCCGTCTAGCCGACCTGACGGACCGCTGCAACGACCCCACCGCCGCATGGACATAGGCAAAAATCTTTGCATCACCACCGGCACGAACCTGTGCAACCGATGCCGGAACATGGCTTGCCGGTATATAGTTAAGCAGAACACCGTCAGCTATCTCTCCCGCCAGTTTCAGCATCTGCGGCCCTAGCGCCGCTATTACAATTTTCGGTTTCTGGTCAGCTAACCTGACACCTAGGGTGAAACGCTTAACACTCCAGAAATCCCCCTCAAAAGTGACCCTCTCTCCCGACAGGCACTCCCGTAACAGGGCCACATACTCTCGCATACGGGCAATGGGCCGATCAGGTGACGGCATGCCATGCTGGCGCAGTATCGCAGGCGCTGAAACGCCCACACCTAACCAGATGTTCACATCGGGATTAAGCGCTTGCAGCGAAGCGGCAGACATCGCTGCCAGCGGCGGCGTCCTGACCTGAACCGGAATAATTCCTGTGCCGAGATCAAGGCCGGGTGATCTGGCTGAAACCGCCCCAAGCAGGCTGAATGCATCCGTACCATTAGCTTCCACGGTCCATATGGAGCGATAAGCCAGGGTTTCGGCCAGTTCAGCTATGTCAATAATAGCTCGCGGTCCGAGCACGCCTAAACTACCAAAAGTGACGCCTAGATCTGTCATATTCTTGCCTTCTTACTAATTACTGCCATCAAGGTAGCATGAGGACAAAACCAGCATCAACTTGCTTCGCTGATGGCCTGAGAAGACCACTGATCATAGCAATCGTCTACTGCTTTCCTAGAACGTAACCTAATAAATTCAATATCTGAGAATTCAGGCTTGTTAACCTGCGCTTCATATTTCCGCCGATTCTTGTGGAAATTTCTTAGCGTCCACAAAATCATCGAATCACGAGTGAAAAGGTGCTGCCATAGGCTCTCCTTGTTACCTGCCCACAACTCTTCTCCCTTGAACCCCCGCGTTAGACTCCTGAGTATTATTCTGTATAGGACAATATGAAATGGTAAGTCCAAAAAGACGACCTTTTGTACTCGCTTCCACGTAAATGGTCGAACTTTGGAATAATTACCATCCAATACCCATTCATCGCCAGACAAAACTTCCGCTAATCTGGTCAATAACTCGTCATCCGTTGACTCGGTCCAATTAGGTCTCCAATGCAATGCATCTAATTCAACATAAGGTACCCCTTGCTGCTTTGCTATCCGCCTGGCAAAAGTAGATTTCCCACAGCCGCTGGTTCCAATCACGTTTATCCTCATTCCCACCCTGCTCCCTGACGATGTCCATTAGCATGTTAATTTCAATAACAATTTATTCGCCTGCTTCGGCTTCAGTAATCAGCAATTGGGTTATTCCAGAAACGATTCAGGCAAGCAAATCTAGCGGTCTACTCTCGGCACCTGAATTCAAGAGCTCTGCCCAGATCCTCTACGATTTAAACTAAACTGGGCATCCTAACCTTACAATTGATGCATTGCCAGTGTCTCGATTAGGTCTTATCAGTACAAACAATTTTCCTGAATTCGAATAAAACCCTCAGCAAATTATCTTGATCAATGCGAAAATAAGGCTTTTGCAATACCCGTATGGGAACCAGTGAAGACTGGGAATAAATGGGACTTAAAGCATGGACTCAAATGACTGCTTGCGGCGCTTACGCTACATACTGGACTTAAACGATAATCGTATGATTAAACTTTTTGCTGAAGGCGGACAAACCGTCACTCGTGCAGAAGTCAGTGCCTGGCTGAAAAAAGATGGCGATGAAGACCTGGAGGTCATAAGCGACAAGCTATTTGCGCAGTTTCTTAATGGTTTAATCACTTATAAACGAGGCAAATCAACCCGGCCCTCTCCGGAACCGGAGCAAAGGCTCACCAACAATATCATCTTCAGAAAATTAAAAATCGCCCTAGACCTAGAAGCTGAAGAGATTTTGGGGATCCTCGCTCTAGCCGACTTTAGAATCAGCAAACACGAACTCTCTGCTTTTTTCCGTAAAGTCGGAAACCGCCACTATCGCAAATGTAAAGACCAGGTCCTGCGTAACTTCCTCAAAGGCCTGCAAATACAACGGTATGACGCGTCCTCAGCTGGCAACGAAGAAAACCTCGATTGAGCTGTGTCTGGATCAATCGGCAACGGCCTGAATAAACTAGCCTTGCGAATAAAACTATCAAGCCAGCAGCTAACCCTAGGTTATCTCGCATAGACCGTTTAGTTCCTGCGCTGGCAACCTACTCCAGTCTTTACCTAAGGCCGAGTGCCCTCAACCTTCTAGAAAACCGACCATGCTAGACAAGAACTCAAAGTTCCTTGATATAACGGCCTTGCGTTATAACATCTAAATGAACTTAAACGTATTTAAATACACTTACACGTATCTAAATACACTTACACGTATCTAGACGCTTTCGATCACCGAGACTGTTTTCTGCCTGCATCTTCAAGCCCTACCAATTGATAACGTGTCAACCAATCGAGAACTTTGGCATATTGACTCGCGGGCAATCGTTCAGTATTAAATTCAGCTTGTAGCGGTGATACCAGATCAAGCCCATCGACTTTCCAGCGACTGGCAGTTGCCGAATCAATGCTGTTATAGGCATAACCGTCAGCAATAATGAAATCACTGTGATAGGCAAAGTTGTGACCAGGCGGACCCGTGGTCCTCGCCAGGATATTACGTCCTAAATCTGGATAAAGCGCAGCTGATAAAGATAGCGCATAGAGTGTCGGCATAAGATCTTTATGAGACGCCACCTGAGCAAGGTCAGGGGATGGTAACCCAGCTTGATATCGCTGCGGCAAATAGAGATAAAGCGGTACTGAAATCTGATGTAACGCTTGTTCTTTGGTATATCGCATACCTCGAATGGCATGATCACCGGTGATAGCAACAATGGTCTGCTCACCCGGGGCGCTATGCTTAATCTGCGACATAAACCGGCCCAATTGATCATTGGTATAACGGTAAGTCTGAAGTGAAACCGCAGGTAGGTCGCCAAGCCTACCTTGCAATCCCGGTGGCAACTTGGGCGATGCCGTATTTGCCTGCTCTGGTACTGTATAGGGTGGATGATTGGTAACACTGAGCGTGACAATGAACAGTGGTGCATCACCGGGAGCCCAGTCCTGCAACATCTGAATGGCCGTGTCATAAACATACTGATCTTCACCACCCCAAACAGTTTCAGCCATTTCGGGAAAAAGACGCTTCAACTCGTTTGCACCAATAAACGTATCAAATCCTTGCCGCTTGAAATAACTGCCCCGATTCTTAATACCTTCAAAACCCGCATAAATAAATATGGTTTCATAGCCAGCCTGCTTGTAGATCTGCGCTGCCGATGCCTCTATAGCAGTATACTGATGCCGAGAATAGCTCACATCCCGGTACTCTGTATTCACCAGCAATCCGAGGACGGATTTTTGCGTATCATTGTGGGCGGGCAGAAAGTGTTTGAAATAGAGACCCTGCTCGAGGTGTTGGCGCAGGGCACCGGCTAAATCAACACCCTCGCTAAAACGGTTAAGTAACAGCCCCTGACCCATGCTCTCGACAAGATGCAAAACCACGTTAGGCGGGGCCTTCTCAAGTAATTCAGATCGAGGGGTACGCGTGAAAAATTGCGGGAAAATGGCAGCGGCTGCCGGACTCTTACCGTAAAATTTGGTATACAATTCGCGGCCCTCTTGTTCCGAGGCCGGCTTTAAATTCTTTGATGAACGATATTCTCTATAACCATAATACAAAGCGACCAAACTATTCGGTACCAAGTAATTGATACGGGTGTCGGAGGAGACCAGCAAGTGCTTCTGGGATAATGGGAAGGTGGTGACCGACCCCCGACCCAAACTGAGATAGATCAGCAGCGAGCTAACCACAATGAGCCAAAATTGCCATCGCCGCAGATGAAGCCTTGAGACGGCTCGACTAATCAGACTTATGCCACGACGACAAGCCAACCAACTTAAAATGCCAACCAGCGCCATTGCCCCAAGCGCCGGATAGAAATCACCTAAGCCCGCTATACTCCCCAGCGCTTTATCTGCTCCATAATTCAAGCCATAAAACACAAAGCTATCGAAGGGCCGGCCAAAGAATTTAATATAACCAATATTAGCCACCGAAAGCACAACCACCATGGTTATCAAGAAGTAGCCAAGTCCGTTAGCAAAGGTCCAGATAAATCTTGATAATCCGACTTGGTTACCTGGTATGGCAAGCACAATAATTGCTGGCAGCACCACAAGTAAATAAACACGAAACACCACCGCAATATCGAACCGCAATGCCACTAGAAAGGCTTGCCAAAGATCCTCGTACTGCAGCGCAGCTTCAATTTCAAAAACCGTGACCAGTAAAAACAGTCGACTCAATAAGAAAACCAAGCCACAAACCACGGTAAGCAGGCTAATCAGTAATAGCACCTGGAGAAAAATAAATTTCTTAGCAGGCAACATGGCGTCGAGATTATTTGGCATCATTCCCAATAGTCTATTTCTAATGATTTTTGATAAAGAACAATTTCACTCACCTTTCACCTTTTCTGGCCAGCGTCTTCGCCACTTTCATCCTGGCATCTGCCGATCAGTCTGCCCTGCTTTTAATTGCCTCAATGCTGTAATAGGTTGGCGATTCCCGGAAAACCGGTACCTCGATAGATGCGCCGAAAGCATCCCAACCCTGCTTAATCTGTTCGCAATCATCAAGTGGTGACTCACCCGAGGTCTGCCAGGCCATCAAAATACGCTCTGCTCCTCGAGAAAACTCCAGCAGATATTGACCCAGGGGCGTTTCATGTTTTTTGATAAAACAAGCATCACCCAAAAGCTGAAGGAAGAACTTCAAGGCATTGAAGGCAGGACGTGGCTCAAACCCATTCTGATCATCGACAAGCCCATAACCGTGTGCAGACAGTCGCCACCAGTAAACCGATTCAACATGACCGGAACACACCGTTAGCGCCAAAAACCGCAACATGAAATTTGCATAATCCAATTCAGTCTCACCAGGCTTATCCCGACGCCATTGCTCGGTCTCGTAAGGACAAGTAATGGGTGACCAGATGCCAGCGCCTTGAATCGGCCAGTTCACCTCGGAGATAATAACTTTGCTTTCAACTCGATTCGACCAATCAGCAATCGCCTTTAATAGCGCTGATTTCTCCAGGGTTGAGAATCCACCCTGTTTATTTTCCGGCGCTCCCCGACGATCAACATAAAGCAGGTGCGAGAGTCCGTTGAGTCGCAACCCTTTGGGTAGATCCGCTAACGCTGATAAAACAGGTAAATATTCAAAATCAATACACGCAGGGCCAATAAAGCGAACATTGGGGAATTCCTGCCGCAACTCAAGCAACGGGCGCATTAAATCCTTAAAGTCACGACGGCTCCATATACCCCATTTAGAGCGATTCCTTGCATGGGTTATCTCGACCTGAGTTACCTTATCGCCAACAGCACCTACCACCATCCTGAGGAAATCTCGCCATGAAGCAGGATTCAAGACGGATCGCCGATCCTGTAGAATCGCCACCATCACGCGAATATTCTTAAGATGCAACCTTTCCACCAATGCGATAGCAGTCTGCCAATCTTCAGGCGTCTCATGATGACAAAAACGCACTAGAACGGGCGGGTTTCCCAAAGCATTCAGCAGAGCCCATTCTTGCTCGATATAGTCACTCTGAGGCTGAAGGGCAATGCCAAACCTATCCTTTAAAGCCACGGGCTTTGAATAACTCGCCGCCAACGAACGACGATATCGCAGGTACAACGACGGGCTGGCAATTAATCCTCTAGCCAAGGCTGAAAAAATATCGCTTATATTACGATGGCGACGCTTTTCTTCTCTCCCGAGCACCACCGTTGGTTGAGAGGTTTTTTCATCCCACAACCATAGATTTTTTTCTGACGGGTAAGGCGAGGCTGGCTCTCTTTGTCTCAAACGCTTCAGGAACCGAATGGGATGACGCCAGCGGCTTCTTCGGCGATGCCCCCAAAACTTCTGCCGAGCTTTTTGCTCTAGCGATGCTAGGTCCTCAGGTAAGTCCTGGTGACGATTATAAATCATTTTAAATATATCAAGGTATCCACCCGGCAGAGCAATCCTCGCCAAATCGTGTGCCCTCTGACGGTTCCCTAGAGGTACTAATGCACGCCGGCTACGATTCAAATCAATAAATAAAGGTGGCAACCATTCACCAGCAGCAGATTTGGGTACTAGGATATTTTGGTTTCCAAGGTCCCCATGCATAAAACCCGCTTCATGCAGGTTCTGCACCGCTGGAGCTACCTGGTAAAGCAAATCCATCAGTACAGCATTATCACGTTCTTGCTGGTAGATCCCTATCAGGGCATCCCTGAAACACGCTGCCGACACATGAATACAAAGGTAATAACTTTCTAGCAGACGACCATTTTGCCAATGATCCAACCATGCAATCGGCTCCGCTGTACCCAAACTCTGTTGATGCAAAAATTCTGCCGCAGCATAAGAACGCTCGGCTTTCGATTCATGTCGCCGATCGTACCAGTCCTTAATCAATCCCTGACGGCTAAAAATTTTGATTGCAACTGCAACAGGCTTACCATCGATGGAGAGATTCGCTTTCAATACCTGGTCGCTGCCATGAGATAAGGGTAGCGTCTTGCCAGACCCAAGCCATTGCGGTACGGAAGACAACTGGCCTCTCAATTCAGGCGTATCAAAGCGACTCGCAATTTTGCCCACATATCGGCCAAAAGTCTCGGTCATGAAGATTCGCTTTGATGGAGTAAACGAATCATTTTAAGCATTAGCTCGCAATCCAACAATAGCTTTCGAAGGTCGCCATGACAAACCTTCAGCATCCCATTACGCTTGGTCTCAAGACCTCAGCATAAATACACAGGCAATTGTTGCTAGTCCTTCCTGGCTAACAACCGGGGAGGAGCCAACTCTTCAAACCACAAGGTTGCCTTGATTCCTCCTGAATCACGGTAAAGCGCTGTTGCTAACGGGCAAACATACACTGATCAGAATTTTGCTGCTTAACCCATTGTCTAAAAGGTCAGTACCACACGAGTCAACTTTCCTTCACGCATCTCAGCAAAACCTTCATTAATCTCAGAAAAATGTCGTGTTTTATCCACCAGAGGTTCAAAATCGATCTGCGCGGTTTCGCCCAGGGAAGCAATTTTTTGAAAATCAAGGTGTGGTTTAGCCGACCCATAGATAGAACCCTTAATCGATTTTTCCCTCAATAACATAATCACGGGCAACTCTATTTTATCGGTGTAGGCAGGCAGACCGACCACAATACTCCGCCCACCAGGACGCAGCGTATTAAATGCATCGAGCATGGTTGAAGTCTTACCAACGCATTCAATGGCAACATCAGCACCTCCGCCGGTAACACCAATAATCTGCTTCACAGCACCAGCGACATCGAGGGCAATACTCGCCCCTACCTTAAGTGCAGCCTGGCGTCGCTCTTGAATTGGATCAACGGCGATAATTCTCGCGGCACCAGCAACTCGCGCACCCTGAATCGCTGACAGACCAACGCCGCCGCAACCAAATACCACTACACTTTCTCCCCAGCGTATGGCAGCCGTATTGACAGCAGCGCCAAAGCCAGTGGTGACCCCACAACCAATCAGACAGGAATGTCTGGGATCCATGCTAGTTTGAACTGGAACGGCCATAGCCTCGGGGACCACCACATGCTCACTGAAAGCACCCAGGCCCATGAACCGATCAAGGCTCTGTCCCTCTAGCGACAAGGGGCCAATACTCCCTGTCGTCATATTGATCTGCTCGCATAGCTGGTGTTCCCCGCGCTGACATCCTGGACACAGTCCACAGGCCGGAGACCAGGACAATACCACTGGATCCCCTACCTTCACGCTCAGAACACCCTCTCCCACAGCGTCGACCAAACCAGCTCCCTCATGACCCAGAACCACTGGAAACTCTATGGTTTCCTTACCTTCCAGGGCACTGATGTCGCTTCGACAAATACCGCAGGCCTGCATTTTTACGCGAACCTCCCCGGGACCCGGTCCGGCTAGGTCTACTTCTCGGATCTGAAAATCTGCATCAGCGGAAAAAGCAATTGCAGCATGTGTTTTCATCAGTCGATCTCCTCCTCCATTACGATTCAAAGAGCCGGGGTTGTCTGGCCAAAAAAGCAGCTTTTGATGCCCTCCCGCTCTTGGATTTTGAAATCATGGCTGCGCAGTCAAGCGCTTCCTTTTGCATTCGGGTTCTGTCAGAGAAACACTCGGACAAAATGGATCGTGCCATGGCGGTATTTGAGTCGATCAAATTACCTGTCAGGCACAAATAACGCGCGGTAGCCTCATCACAAACGCTGACTATAAGATCATAAGCTGCTGGTATCCCAAATCGCACCTGAGGCTGGCCAAAAGAGGCCTGCTCCGTACCAAATCGAATATCGCACATCAATGCCAAATCCATTCCTCCGGCAATCGCCGGGCCATCAATTGCAGCAATCAATGGTTTAGAGAAACGATGCACCACACGATGGTAGTTTGCTGCTTCGGCAAAAATAGCTTTAGTGTCTCCCTCGGACAGTTCCTTTAAATCAAAGCCCGCACAAAACACCTCTCCGACACCGGCGAGAATAACAGCTTCCACGGAATCATCTGCTGCCAGAGCTGTCAGTTGCGTTACCAGTGCTGTCCGCAAAGCCTTTGATAGAGCATTCTTACTCTCCGGACGATTAAGAATCAGTTGCGCAACACCTTCAAGGGGCCTTTCAATCATTAATAGGCTTTCATTCATAATCTACCTCAGTCAATGCCGCGGTTGGCAAGGGCCAGACGAGCACCCTGGACATAATCTGCAAGGATATCAGCTGCCGGGCGTACCGCTTTAATCATGCCTATCCCCTGGCCGGCAATTCCCGGATAAACATCGACTCTTTGACCCGAAACAGCGGCTGCCATTACCGGATCAGAGATCATTGACTGATAGGGCATGGGTAGCGGATTTAATTCGCTTTTTTCCCAAGCCATAGTCCAGCTTGAACGCAGGACACGGCAAGGTTTACCCGTAATCGATTTCGAGATAACCGTAGATTCTTCGGTTGCATCGACCAAAGCCTGTTTCTGGAAGTCGTAAATACCAGCCTCACTTGCTGCCAGGAAGGCTGAGCCAACCCAAACGCCTTCGGCACCCAGCATGAGCGCAGCGGCAACGCCTCGACCATCAGCAATACCACCTGCCGCAAGAACCGGTATATCTACCATGGCATCAACTACCTGCGGTATCAACGCCATGGTGCCTACAGGAGAGTTATGGCCCCCAGCATCGTGCCCCTGAGCAACCACAATATCGATACCAACACTGGCAACCTGAACCGCATGACGCACTGCTCCAACCACACAGATCACTTTAGTATCATTGGCTTTTAATTGATCCATCCAGGGACCGGGATTCCCCAACCCAGCCGCATAAACGGGAACTCTCTCTTCTACAATCACCTCCATCTGAGCCCTGAAAAAAGGTTCAGAGAACAGTACCAACCCATCATCATTATCATCCTCAATGGCTTCGGAATTTAAGGAGTTCACCTGATTATCAAGACCATGCTCTTCCATGAAGGATTGCGCAAAAGCGCGATGAGCATCAAGAGAGCGCTCCTGCTGTGGCTCTCCAGTGACACTAACCTGCTCCTGCCGGCGCACGGATGCTGGGAGTAGTGTATCAACGCCAAATGGTTTATCGGTCAATTCGCGGGTTCTTTTAATCCAGTTTCGGAGACGGGTAGGCCCGCAACTTGCTGCACCCAGGACGCCCAATCCACCCGCATTGGAAACCGCTGCTGCCAACTCAGGTGTACTGGCACCACCCATACCAGCCAGTACAATCGGGTATTCAATGTTAAGCAACTCACAAACGCTGGTTTTCAGTGGTTCGGTCATGGTTACCTCTTATCCAAACAAAATTAACCTGCTTCACTATCTCGCTTTTTGTTCATAAAGTAAATATATTTACATTAAATGTACTTACAAAAGGCAAAGCCACTTGAGCATACCAATTCAACCGGTGCTGGTTGGTGCTGGACAATTAATCGACCGTCCCGATAATCTATCAGAGGCATTGAATCCTCTATCCATGATGCAGAATACTTCCGAATTGGCAGCCATAGATGCTGGTCTACTGCCAGATCAGTTACAGAACCTGGATACTCTTGTCGTTGTTAACACTGTCGGTCCGAAACTCTTTGCCAACCCACCTGCAGCACTAGCCAGGCGACTCGGGGCTAAGCAAGCCGAACAATTCATTACCGGTACTGGCGGCAATACACCCCAGACACTGGTGAATACCTTCGCAGAAGATATTGCCAACGGGCGTAGATCCATGGTGTTGTTATCTGGAGCGGAAGCACTGGACACCCTGGCAAAGGCTGCTAAAGCAGATTTCAAGCTAGACTGGCCAGAGGATGAGGGTAATTGGCCAAAACCTAACCTGTTATGGCCGGAACGCGCAGGCAGCAATCCTGTGGAGCAAGCTCACGGCATGGTTGCCCCTATCGTCACCTATCCGCTTTTTGAAAATGCCCTGCGCAATCACTACGGTCGCTCTATCGAGGCACACCAACAGACCCTTGGCGAGCTTTTCTCGCCCTTGACCAAAATCGCCCGAGACAATCCCTTTGCCTGGTTTCCGACCCAGCGCAGTAGCAAAGAAATCGTTACGCCAACACTGATTAATCGTTATATTGGTTTCCCTTACACTAAATATATGAATGCCATTATGCAGGTCAACCAGTCAGCGTCGGTACTTTTGACGTCTGATGTGAAAGCACGCCAACTAGGCATCGATGAGTCACGCTGGGTCTATCTGCATGGTCACTGCGATGTAGACGATATATGGCATGTTTCCGAACGCATTGATTTTCATTCTTCCCCAGCATTAGAAGCGGGACTAGCCAGTGCGTTTGAGATGGCGGCAACAACTGTTGACGAGATTAATCACTTTGACGTGTATTCCTGTTTTTCTGCCGTCCTGGAAGTCACCCGGGATGCCCTGGGGATGACGCCCGATGATAACCGGCTACTCACCGTTACCGGTGGCTTACCTTATTTTGGGGGCGCCGGTAATAACTACAGTATGCACGCTATAGCTACCATGATGGATCGCCTCAGATCTGCACCCGGAGAAAAAGGACTAGTTACTGCTAACGGCTGGTATCTGACAAAACATGCACTGGGTATTTACAGCGCTATGCCACCCAGCATACCCTTCAGGACTCAAGACCCTAACACTTTAAAGAGCCTGATTTCGACAATGAGCCACCCGAAACTCGACCCACATGCCCAGGGATCAGGCACTATCGAGACCTTTACGGTTCTATATGATCGCACCGGAACCCCACAGAGCGGACTGATAATAGGATCTCTTGATAACGGTTCGAGATTTGTCGCATTGACACCGTCGGACACACACCTGCTAGAGCAAATGACCCTTTATGATCCAATTGGCCAAAGAGGACAGGTAACCAGCGGCGAACCCACCAATCTATTCGAATTTTCTTTGTGAACAGAAACCAATCTATACAAGTCACAGAGCGGGAACTAGCATTCCTGCTGGTCGACGCCGGCCGGAAACTAAATGATGCCTACGATCTGCACATGAAACCGCTTAAACTCAGTCGCGCAAGATGGCGGGTTATGGCCTATGTTAGCCGAATGCCGGGCATTTCGCAGACTGAACTCTCAGAAAGCATAGAGTGCAGCCGCATGGCCATATCCAGTCTGCTCGATCGAATGCAAGCTGCAGGATTGATTGAACGCAGACATGTCCAGAATGATCGGAGGGTGCGAGCGGTATTCCTGACTGACAATGGTGCGCACTTGGTGAGAAAAATGAACCAGCTAGCCGCCGGCGTGCTAGACGAGGTTTTCGCCGGGACCTCTACGACTGAACTAGAACAGCTTCGGTCACTGCTGAACACTATCAAAACCAATGCAGCGCGAATAGAAAAAAAATAAGGTCGTGACCGGTAATAGGACTCAAAAACAAACCACCACGCCGGGAACAATAGCACCGATGTGTCTCTATTCATTTTTATCTCGATCATCAAACTCCGCACCGCCAAGCGGTGCTTTATTCGTACGAAAAAACGTCCTCTAAAGGGACTCTAAATACATTAGATATCTTAAAAGCAACCTCCAAGGAGGGGGAGTATTTATCTTTTTCAATCGCAAAAACAGTTTGGCGAGTGACCCCAACTTTGTCTGCTAAAGTTTGCTGAGACATTTCGTCTGCATCGAATCTTAATTTCCTAATGTTATTGCTTAATTTCTTAGACAACTTATACACCCTTTCGGTAGTAATACAGTTGCGTACCGAAACGAACTACCTCGGATAAAACAAAGAACAAAAGTAACCAATGGAACATACCATAAGGGGTCGTTAACATAAGGTGATTATCAAACCAGGTATCGAATAAAATCTGCATCATCAAGAACCAAATACCAACCGACAAGACTCCATAACTGTACCTATAGGCAACCTTCTCGATGAGTTTGTCTCTTTCATCTTCTAACTGGGACTTATTCTTTATCGCTATAAACGACTGAATGATGCTTTCTAAAACAACAATCCAAACAATGAGAATAATGATTTCAACAAATCCAGGCAGCTCCGGGTTTAACGACAGGATTGAAAAAGCACCATATAAATACCATCCAAATATCAATAACGTAATACCCAAAGAAGCAATTAAACTTTTTTCCTTATACGACATATTCACGGTTCTTCATTCCCTTTAATGTACAAATATTTTTACATATAGTAAAATATATTTTACATACATACAAGCCGCCATCATTGGTTACTTACGCTTAACATGCGCTGTCGCAGCGACTTAAAAAAGTTATCGTAGCTTATAAAAACAGCACCTTACGGAATGTGTATCGTGGCTTGTCGCCGGGAAGTGGCTCCTATAACTCGCGTTATATCTAGGGAGCTCGCTTTTTAACGGATGGGAACCTAGGCGCTTCGGGCCGTTGCCAGGATGGCCTGGATTTCCGATACTGAGCTTTAATCTCTGTCAGGGTTTCCGGCTGATGCTCAGCTTGCACCAGACCCGTGTCAGAAATTCGATAGGTAAAGTTCTGGTTCAAATCAGGAGAGTCGGGCGACAGTTCACGGACAAATTCATACTCGCCCTGCTCCAATTTTAATCTTTGATTGACCAGATAATCGCCATTCCATGCGCCTTCAATACCGCCAAGCCCCTGAGGCCGCGCGCCAAGTCGGTACAACAGTTTTGATGACGCGTTCGTCAACACTTCCGTTGCTGCCGACATCATGTGCAACTCTTGCTGTCGCATGAAAGGCTTTATGCTGTTCATGACTAAAATGGTTCGACTATCGTTACTCTTATTGACGCCAGTACCATGAAGCAGTCGGCCATCAAAGATCATGACGGTTCCTGCCGCGGCCGCTAAATTTATGGCGGGAGGCAGCGGCACTTCGATTGGCCTACCCGAACCTGCTTCGGATAACAGTTGATGTGATCCCGGTACAACCAATGTGCCACCATTGTGCTCACCCATATCGTCCATGATGTACATCGTGTTACAGGTGTAAGGCGCGGCTGCGTCCTGGAAAGGTGCCGTGGCCTGATCCTGGTGCAACCCTTGCGGCATATTTCCATAGTTTGAAATAATGGCAATGAATGATGACATTAAAAATTGACTACCCAGTGCTTCATTCAGCAACTGTTCGATCAGCGGCCCGGCTTGAACGCCAGCGGGATCGTGTTCGACACATTGGATAAATTGCTCGCCTTTATTGATGAGCGAGTGGAGGAATTGGGTGTTTGAAAGCGCCTGGCCTGGCACCGGTGCTGTCCCCATCCATGATGCGATTCCCGCTAAACGCTCGCCCTTAGCCTGATCCCCAAGTCGCTGCTTCATACGGGTAGTTTGACTGGCCGAAAGCGCATCCTCGATGAGGCAATAGCCCCACTTACAGAGGTCTGCTCGGCATTCCCTTATATTTTTGGTTGGTTTCGGGAGTTCAACACCGGCCCAATAATCTGCTGCGCTACCGCGCGTATTGTAGTAGAGCGCATCATCAGAAAGGTCCAGACCGGGTGTACTGCGCTGAGCATTTTTGGCACCCGGGTCATGGACAAAGCCAGCGCTCGCAGACTGGTGATAATTTTTCCGCGCGAGACTTCGATAAGGCTCTCCACTTTTCAGAAAAGCAGTGTATAGCTGCTCTTCCGAAGCGCTGTTTTTCTTAATATCAGTAGTTGTAAACTCTTCTGGAATCGACATAATTTCTCCCTGCATGAAATATCAACTCAACTGAAGAGATAGTAACCTTACAGCAGAAATTTGTTCTACCTGAAAGCACATGGAATTTTTGCCTGTACGTCCATAGTATAGGGCCTCTTAAGGCTCACTCTGTCTCATTGAGAGGCGATAGCTGATGTATGCCGTGGATGCTGCCGTCGGTGTTAACTGAGAAATAGCGGTCGCCTTGGCGGTAGATAGGACCACATCTAGGCTTGCCTGTGAGGTCGGGCAGGCCTGCTTCAATAATCACACAACGTTGACCCTCTTGCACATACCATTTGCCTATTACTATTCCATTAGACCGGTCATTACGCCACGTGCTGGTGAATTTTCCATCATCTAGCCAAAGGTTTGTCGCATGTGTTTTTGCTTTATCTTGAACTTGAGCGTGATCTTTGACGTTGCTGAAGGTCTTACTGATCTCTTCGCCCGTTAATGGGGTTAAACCATTAGGTAGGTCATTGGCAAAGTTTAGGCTATTAGGCCCGACCAAAAACAGCAGTGCGAAGAGTCCGAGCTTAAGGGTTTTCATGACATCCATAATGCCTTTTCATCGTTTGTAGTCAACTAACAGTCTCGGTTTCTGCTCAACCTCGGCCTTCTCGCAACCGGATGCTTGCAGGGCAAGGTTCAGGGTCTCCCATCTACTTTGTTCGATACTATGATGAGCACTTTTTTATTTGGTTCTGCCATCTCATGTTTTTGATTTTGCCCTTTTTATTCATATTTTTCTTAACTCTAAATTTTGTTCTACAGCACAAATCACCTTTACTCCATCAAGTAGATTATAAATGTTTAATGCCCTACTCCCGTCTTTACTTGAACAATCCCACTATTTAATCGTTCTACTTCTACGAGATGAAATCCTGAATCCACGAGTAATTCACAAAACCTATCGACGCTCCAGACCTTTCTAAACCAGTCTCTATCGACTGACTCCACTTGGCCCAAGGGACTAACTCGTTCGTATCTAAGCTTAGTGATCAATTCGCTATCTTTCTCACTCCAATCCACCTGCGTTATACCTACCCTGATTCGACACCCATCGTATTCAGTTTCTTTGAATTTTCCAACGAGCCTGCGAAGTTCATTTGCATTAGGTACATCTAGATCAAACAGAACGATCCCCTTGGGATCTAAACATTCTATGATCGTTTTCAGCGTTTGCTTTAAATCACTATCACTTGGCAACAGAGTAATACTACCATTGGCAATGTATACCGAACGGAACCTCCGTAGCATCTTAAAATCTTGCATCATCGCCCGATGAAGGGTGACAGACAGCCCCCTCTTGCTTGCTTTCGCCGCACAGATATCAAGCATATCTTTCGACGAATCAACTCCTTCAACATCTAGTCCTGCCTCTAATAAATCTAAAAGAGGAAGTCCTGTGCCGCAGCAAATTTCTAATGCCGGTTCACCATGCTCCACAACAAATCTGATGAATCTATCTGAATCAGATATTCCACTCGCAAGAGGTTCATAAAGCTCAGCTACGAGACCAGTATAAAAATTTGAGGGGTCACTCACTCTCATTCCCACTCAATCGTTGCACGATTTGAAACCCCTATAAACAGGGGGTTACAGAGAGATAGAAAGTAGTTTGTCACGACTGTTTACTCTTTTCATACCCATATTTCTAATTGTAACCCATTTTGTGACAAGGTTTGTCTCTAAAGAAATTCTCTATTTATAAGTAAAAACATCTTCCAAGGGTGTCTTGAATACATTAGATATTTTAAAAGCAACTTCTAAAGATGGAGAGTATTTGTCTTTTTCAATGGCAAATATTGTTTGCCGAGTTACACCCACTTTATCTGCTAAAGTTTGCTGAGACATTTCATCTGCCTCAAATCTTAATTTTCTAATGTTATTGCTTAATTTCTTAGACAACTTATACACCCTTTCGGTAGTAATACAGTTGCGTACCGAAACGAATTACCTCGGATAAAACAAAGGACAAAAGTAACAAATGGAACATGGCATAAGGGGTAGTTAGCATAAGGTGACTATCAAACCATTTATTGAGTAAAACCCCCACCATCAAGAACCATATACAAACAGACAAGACCCCATAGCTGTATCTATAGGAAACCTTTTCAATAAGTTTGTCTCTTTCATCTTCT
>JABIZD010000159.1 GCA_018666555.1 Gammaproteobacteria bacterium | reverse complement strand
GCTTCCGCACAAACCTTGGTAATCGCCGCCGTTAACGTCGTCTTACCATGGTCTACGTGGCCGATCGTGCCCACATTAACGTGGGGTTTAGTTCGCTCAAACTTCTCTTTGGACATGATTCACCTCAAAACTGATTATTAATTAAACTTACTGATCACTGCTGCTGCAACGCTATCCGGTACTTCCTTGTATTCCTCGAACTCCATAGAAAAAGTGGCTCGCCCTTGAGTCGCAGATCTCATGTCAGTTGCATAACCAAACATCTCCGCTAGAGGCACCTGCGCTCTTACCGCTTTGCCTGCAGCCACATCTTCCATTCCCAGAACGATACCGCGGCGTCGGTTCAGATCACCAATAATGTCGCCATAGTGTTCCTCTGGTGTTACCACCTCAACTTTCATGACCGGCTCCAGCAGGACTGGCCGAGCCTTCAATGCACCATCCTTGAGGGCTATCGAACCTGCCACCTTAAAAGCCACTTCACTTGAGTCGACGTCATGGTAGGAGCCATCAAATAGAACCGCTTTAAGGCCCACCAACGAATATCCTGCTAGAACACCGTTATTCATCTGCTCGCGAATACCTTTATCAACAGCGCTGATGTACTCCCTTGGCACCGCTCCACCGACAATGGCATCCTCAAACTCATATTCCTCCCCGCCGAGTGGTTCCAGCCTTAGCCAGACGTGTCCATACTGCCCTCGTCCTCCGGTCTGACGAATAAATTTGGCTTCAGATTCAACCACTTCACGTATCGTTTCTCGATAAGCTACCTGTGGCTTACCAATATTCGCTTCAATACTGAATTCACGGCGCATACGCTCAACAATAATGTCCAGATGCAACTCGCCCATACCGCCTATGATCGTTTGTCCAGTTTCTTCATTAGTCTGAACTCTAAAAGATGGGTCCTCGGTGGCAAGCTTGCTCAGCGCGACACCCATTTTTTCCTGGTCAGCCTGGGATCTTGGTTCAACAGCAACATGAATAACGGGCTCCGGGAACTCCATCCGCTCAAGCGTTATAACCTGATTTTCAGCACAAAGCGTGTCACCTGTAGTAGCTAATTTAAGACCAATAGCAGCAGCTATATCGCCTGCACGAACCTCCTTGATTTCCTTTCTCTCGTTAGAGTGCATTTGCACCATGCGGCCGATACGTTCCTTCTTAGCCTTTACCGGGTTATAGACGGCATCTCCTGAGTTCAGGACGCCAGAGTAAACCCGGAAAAAAGTGAGCGCACCAACGAAAGGATCCGTGGCTATTTTAAACGCCAGTGCAGCAAACGGCTGCTTGTCATCTACAGTTCTTTCAGAAGGCGTTTCAGAGGCATCATCCAGATATCCTTTGATTGCCCCTACTTCATCCGGCGCTGGCAGATAATCAATCACAGCGTCAAGCATGGTTTGCACACCCTTGTTCTTAAACGCCGAACCACATAAAGCCGGAACGATTTCATTATTCAAAGTTCGAATACGCAAACCCGCTTTAATATCAGCCACCGTCAATGCTTCGCCATCGAGGTATTTAGCCATCAGATCATCGTTAGCTTCGGCGGCGGCCTCGATCATGCTTTCCCGATATTCCTCGGCAAGTTCGGTTAGTTCTGAGGGTATGCTTTTTTCTGTGAAAGTCAGGCCAAGATCTTCTTTATTCCAGTAAATGGCTTTCATCTTGACGAGGTCAATCACACCCTCAAAACCATCTTCGGCTCCAATCGCCAACTGGATCGGCACGGGCGTAGCGCCCAGCCTATCTTCGATTTGATCGACAACGCGGAGAAAATCAGCGCCCGCCCGATCCATCTTATTAACAAAAACAATTCGTGGCACTTCATACCGATTTGCCTGTCGCCAGACGGTCTCGGACTGCGGTTCTACTCCGGAAGACCCACAGAATACGACTACAGCACCGTCCAAAACCCGCAAACTGCGTTCAACTTCGATGGTAAAATCAACATGACCTGGAGTATCAATTATGTTGATTCGATACTCATTGAACTGTTTTTCACTACCAGACCAGAAAATAGTAGTTGCTGCAGACGTGATCGTAATACCACGTTCCTGCTCCTGTTCCATCCAGTCCATAGTAGCTGCGCCATCATGAACTTCCCCTATCTTATGCGACAGACCGCTATAGAAGAGGACTCTCTCCGTGGTGGTAGTTTTACCTGCATCCACATGAGCGACGATACCAATATTTCGGTATTGGCCGATAGGAGTTGATCTAGGCACGACAGCAGCCTCACCCTGGTAGTTACGACTATTTAATAGCGATAATGGGCAAAGGCACGATTAGCCTCAGCCATTCGATGAGTATCTTCACGCTTGCGCACGGCTGCTCCTCGACCTTCAGCTGCATCTTGCAACTCTCCAGCCAGGCGCATTGCCATGGATTTTTCACCCCGTTTGCGGGCCATATCAACCAGCCATCGCATGGCCAGGGCTTTACGCCGTGAGGGTCGAACTTCGACAGGGACCTGATAGGTTGCACCGCCCACTCGGCGTGATTTAACTTCCACTGAAGGGGCCACAGCTTCCAGAGCTGCTTCGAACACCACCAGCGGGTCTCCACCGGATTTGCTCTGAATACGATCCAGGGCACCATAAACAATTTTTTCGGCTACTGATTTCTTACCGCTTTCCATGACATGATTCATGAATTTAGCCAGTGTCTGGTTCCCAAACTTGGGATCAGGAATGATGTCTCTTTTTTCCGGGACTCGTCTTCTTGGCATGACTTTTCTCTCTTCAGGTGACTCGAGACCTTATGGCTCGACCTTACTCTCAAACCTTTTTTAAAGGCCTAAGTATTAAACAATTGATTTAGGCTTTTGGACGTTTCGTTCCATATTTAGAACGACCTTGCATCCGGTCACTAACACCGGTTGCATCAAGCGCCCCTCGAACTACGTGGTAACGCACACCTGGCAAGTCTTTGACTCGCCCACCTCTGATCAGGACCACTGAGTGCTCCTGTAAATTATGACCCTCACCACCAATATAAGAGGTTACTTCCATCTGATTGGTTAACCGCACTCGACACACTTTTCGAAGTGCTGAGTTAGGTTTTTTAGGTGTCACCGTATAAACGCGGGTACATACCCCTCTCCTCTGAGGACAGGCCTGCAGCGCGGGCACATCGCTTTTTGTAACCTTTCGCCGTCTAGGCTTTCTTACTAATTGGCTTATTCTAGCCATGATCAAACACTCCTTGTTTCCACGGGTGACCCCGCGAAGCACTCACTCGTGCGAGTGGCGCATTCTAATGACCCGCTGCATGCGAGTCAACCATTGCTGACTTCTCGTCCTGAATCAAATCCAGATTTCTTAAACCTCTCCTGAATTCAATGCTTCACTGAGAGCCTGTTCCACTTCACTCACGCTCACAGTAGGTTCTTCATGTCCCTGTTCACGGCGTTGCTTGCGCTCACTGTGATAACTAAGACCTGTACCTGCCGGGATCAGCCTTCCGACGATGACATTTTCCTTCAGGCCACGCAGATAATCACGTTTCCCTGTCACAGCTGCCTCAGTAAGCACTCTTGTAGTCTCCTGGAAGGATGCGGCCGAGATAAATGACTCAGTAGCCAACGATGCCTTAGTAATACCAAGTAAGACTCTGTTACCTTGCACCAGCTGTTCTTCCTCTGCCTTTAACCGATCATTCACTTCCAGGAACTGATTCAATTCGACCTGTTCACCTTTCACAAAATCAGACTCACCTGGCTTAGTGATTTCAACCTTGCGCAGCATTTGACAGACAATGACTTCAATATGCTTGTCATTAATCTTAACGCCCTGCAAACGGTAAACATCCTGAATCTCTTTGGAAATGTAATTAGCCAATTCCTCAACACCCTTTAAACGCAAGATGTCATGAGGGTTTTCCGGACCGTCGGAGACAACTTCGCCTTTCTCGACATGCTCACCTTCAAACACCGTCATATGCCGCCATTTAGGTATCAGTACTTCATAGTGATCAGCATCATCAGGCAATTGACCTGGTTCAGTAGGCGTTATAATCAGGCGACGCTTACCCTTGGTTTCCTTGCCGAAACTCACGGTTCCACTGATTTCAGCTAATACCGCAGCTTCCTTCGGTTTACGTGCTTCAAACAAGTCCGCTACTCGAGGCAGACCCCCAGTAATATCTCGAGTCTTAGAGCCCTCCTGAGGAATCCGGGCAATAACGTCGCCGGTACTTACCGTATCACCATCTTCCAGACCCAGAATCGCGTTAGCCTCGAGGAAATAATGCGCCGGAACATCCGTGCCGGATAACAGTAGCTCTTTTCCTTTATTATCAACTAACTGAACCGCAGGCCGCATATCTTTTCCAGCGCTGGGTCGGTCTTTTGGATCTATCACTGAGATACTGGTCAAACCAGTCAATTCATCTGTCTGACGACGAATCGTAATACCTTCTTCCATGGATTCAAAAATAATCTTACCGGCCACTTCCGTCACAATTGGGTGAGTGTGCGGGTCCCAGGTAGCAACAATAGCACCGGCATCGATAATGTCACCCGGCGCATTTTTCAACTGTGCTCCATAAGGAATTTTATAACGCTCTCTTTCCTTGCCTGTTTCCTGGTCAGCAATGGCAACTTCCCCAGATCTGGAAATTGCTACCAACCCACCGCTTGGTTTTTCGATCGTTTTAAGATTATGTAGACGCACCACACCAGCATGCTTAGCCTGAACATTATCAACCGCCGTTGCCCGAGATGCCGCACCACCAATATGGAAGGTACGCATGGTCAGCTGAGTACCTGGCTCACCGATGGATTGCGCAGCAATAACACCTACCGCCTCACCAATATTAACCAGATGTCCCCTGCCGAGGTCTCGACCATAGCAGTTGCTACAAATACCATAGCGAGTCTCGCAGGTAATCGCACTCCTGACTTTAACCTCGTCGATCCCTAATTCTTCGATACGATCCATCCATGACTCATCGATCATGGTACCCTGCGGAATCACTACGTCATCACCGGCTGCATTAAATACATCCGTAGCGATAACTCTACCTAAAACCCGGCTTCCTAAAGCGGCAACAACATCACCACCTTCTATCACCGCATTCATGGTCATACCCTCATCGGTGCCACAATCGACTTCAGTGACTACCAGGTCCTGGGCAACATCCACCAGGCGCCTGGTCAGATAGCCTGAGTTAGCCGTTTTAAGCGCGGTATCAGCCAAGCCCTTACGTGCACCGTGCGTTGATATGAAGTACTGCATAACTGACAGGCCTTCGCGGAAGTTCGCAGTAATGGGCGTTTCAATAATCGAGCCATCTGGCTTGGTCATCAGACCGCGCATTCCTGACAACTGTCTAATCTGCGCGGGGGAACCTCGAGCACCGGAATCGGCGTACATCCAGACACTGTTAAATGAACCCTGTACTTCCTCTTCGCCGTCCTTGTTAACCACTATTTCAGTGCTCAACGTCTCCATCATGGCATTACTCACCTGATCGCCGGCACTAGTCCAGATATCAATCACCTTATTGTACTTCTCACCTTGCGTTACCAGGCCAGAGGCAAATTGGCTTTCAATCTCCCTGATCTCTTCCTCGGAGCGATTAATAATGACTTCTTTTTCAGCCGGGATGATAAAGTCATCCACACCGATAGAGGCACCTGAGCGAGTTGAGTATTCGTAGCCCATGTACATCAGCTGATCTGCAAAGATAACAGTCTCTTTAAGACCTACCGTTCGATAACAAATATTGATCAACCGAGACATATCTTTGTTGACCATGATTTTATTGATTTCTGAGTACGGGATCCCATCTGGAACGATTTCAAAAATCAGTGCTCGGCCCACCGTTGTTTCAACCAATTTCGATGTCTGCTGCCACTGACCTTCCTGATCCTTGAGTTTTTCAGTCACACGCAGTTTAATTTTAGCTTGCAGGCCAACCTTCGACGTAGTGTAGGCCCGATTGACTTCCTCAACATCAGAAAACAACATACCTTCGCCAAGATCATTAACGCGCTCTCGGGTCATCCAGTAAACACCTAATACCACGTCCTGAGATGGCACAATAATGGGCTCGCCATCGGCTGGCAGCAATACATTATTAGTAGACATCATCAACGCTCTTGCTTCGAGCTGGGCCTCCAGAGTTAAAGGCACATGCACTGCCATCTGGTCACCATCAAAATCGGCGTTGTAAGCAGTACAGACCAGCGGATGCAATTGAATCGCCTTACCCTCAATCAAAACTGGTTCGAACGCCTGGATTCCCAGTCGATGCAGGGTAGGAGCTCTATTAAGCAGAACCGGATGCTCTCGAATCACCTCAGCCAGAATATCCCAGACTTCAGCGGTTTCTTTTTCAACCATTTTCTTAGCTGCTTTAATGGTCGTGGCTAGCCCGCGCGATTCCAGTTTTCCAAAAATAAAGGGTTTAAATAATTCCAGGGCCATCTTCTTGGGAAGACCGCACTGATGCAGGCGCAATGTAGGCCCGACAACAATAACCGAGCGTCCAGAGTAATCGACTCGTTTACCCAACAAGTTCTGCCTAAACCGGCCCTGTTTACCCTTGATCATATCGGCCAATGATTTTAATGGTCGTTTATTCGTACCTGTAATAGCCCGGCCTCGACGGCCATTGTCAAGCAGCGCATCCACCGCTTCCTGAAGCATGCGTTTTTCATTTCGCACGATAATATCCGGGGCAGCAAGATCAAGCAGACGCTTGAGGCGGTTATTTCGGTTAATTACTCGCCGGTATAAATCATTCAGATCGGATGTCGCAAATCGCCCACCCTCTAACGGTACCAATGGCCTCAGATCCGGTGGCAATACCGGTAATACGTTAAAAATCATCCATGAAGGATCATTTCCTGAATTAACAAAAGCTTCTATTAATTTGAGCCGCTTGGTGAGTTTTTTAATCTTCGTATCTGAATTAGTCTGCGGTAATTCGTCACGGATAGTGGCTATTTCATCCTTCAAATCCATCTGCCGCATCAGATTCTGGATTGCTTCTGCACCCATCTTTGCCTCGAATTCGTCACCGAATTCTTCCAGCTTTTCATAGTAATCTTCATCCGAAAGTAACTGACCTTTTTCCAAGGTCGTCAAACCAGGGTCGATCACCACAAAAGATTCAAAATAGAGAATTCGCTCAATATCCCGCAACGTCATATCCATTAACAAGCCGATACGTGACGGCAGTGATTTCAGGAACCAGATATGTGCAACAGGCGATGCCAATTCGATATGGCCCATCCTTTCTCTGCGTACTTTGGCTAGTGCGACCTCGACACCACACTTCTCACAGATCACTCCTCGATGCTTGAGACGCTTATATTTGCCACACAGACATTCGTAGTCCTTGTTTGGCCCAAAAATTTTCGCACAAAAAAGACCATCTCTTTCTGGCTTGAAAGTCCGATAATTAATGGTCTCCGGCTTTTTTACCTCTCCGAAGGACCAGGAACGAATCAACTCAGGCGATGCCAGGCCGATTCTTAAAGAATCAAATTCCTCTGTCTGGCCCTGGGCTTTCAGCATATTCAATAAGTCTTTCAATGCATTTCTCCAATTTGAGCCGTTAGGCTCGTTCTATATTTTTTAAGGATTCCGGTTATCTCAAAAACTCAGTCACTTTCCAGCTCTATATCTATACCAAGCGACCTGATTTCCTTAACCAGCACATTGAACGACTCTGGCATGCCCGGTTCCATCTTATGCTCACCGTCAACAATATTCTTATACATTCTGGTTCGACCATGGACGTCATCAGACTTAACCGTCAGCATTTCCTGAAGGGTATAGGCTGCACCATAAGCTTCCAGCGCCCATACTTCCATCTCGCCGAATCGCTGTCCACCAAACTGAGCTTTACCACCCAGTGGTTGTTGCGTTACCAGACTGTAAGAACCGGTAGACCGCGCGTGCATCTTGTCATCTACCAGGTGATTCAGCTTCAACATATACATGATGCCAACCGTAACCGGCCGGTCGAACTGAACGCCAGAGCAGCCATCAAACAGTACTGTCTGCCCATCGACCGGCAGGTCGGCGAGTTCCAGCATTCGCTTGATCTCATTTTCATCAGCACCATCAAAGACACCCGTTGCCATGGGTACGCCACCACGCAAATTTTCAGCCAAGCTAAGAATTTCAGCGTCAGTCAACGAATCCAAATCTTCAATCCGACCACTCTGGTTGTAAACCTTTTCAAGGAAATCCCTGATGTTAGCGACTTCTCTTTGCGTATCCAGCATGTTGCCAATTTTCAAACCAAGACCCTCTGCAGCCCAGCCAAGATGGGTTTCCAGAATCTGACCCACGTTCATTCGTTTGGGAACACCCAATGGGTTTAGTACGATATCAATGGGATCACCATTAGCATCAAAAGGCATGTCTTCGACTGGCTTGATAACAGAGATGACACCCTTGTTACCATGCCGACCGGCCATTTTATCACCGGGTTGAATACGTCGTTTTATGGCTAGATAGACTTTGACAATCTTCAGGACACCAGGCGCCAGGTCATCACCACTCTGTAACTTAACCTTACTCTCCTCAAACTTCTGGTCCAGCTCCAGGCGTCGTTCCTTCAACCTCTTATCGGCCAAGACTAACTGGTCGTTTAAGGCCTCTTTTTCCATTCTCAGCTTA
Organism: Gammaproteobacteria bacterium; assembly: GCA_018666555.1. Taxonomy (GTDB): domain Bacteria; phylum Pseudomonadota; class Gammaproteobacteria; order Pseudomonadales; family Azotimanducaceae; genus UBA9926. The sequence goes on along the minus strand of JABIZD010000159.1, from coordinate 8,032 downwards.
AACCAGTCATCTGATTCCAGTTCAGCGAGATAGGCTTTTGTCAGTTTGTCACCTTTTTTGAGCATAGGCCCGGCAATCACTGCCTTGCCGGTTAATGCCGCTGCCAGACGCTCATAAGTAGCGGTTTCAATAATGCGATATTCTGCTTCGATATTCTTGCGAATTCGCTCGACTTCGTGGCGTTCTATATCTTTGGCACGCAGGTCCTTGTCAATACCATCCCGGGTGAAGACCCTGACATCAATGACGGTACCGTTATAACTGCTGGGTACTCTTAGACTGGTGTCTTTTACATCCGATGCCTTCTCGCCGAAAATAGCTCTCAGCAGTTTCTCTTCAGGAGTCAGTTGAGTTTCACCTTTAGGTGTCACCTTACCCACTAAAATATCACCCGCGTTTACTTCAGCACCAATATAGACAATACCCGATTCGTCCAGTTTACCCAGTGCACCTTCCCCGACATTGGGAATATCGCAAGTGATTTCCTCTGAGCCGAGTTTCGTATCGCGAGCGATACAAGTGAGTTCCTGAATATGAATGGTCGTAAATCGATCTTCCTTTACGACTTTTTCAGAGATTAGAATAGAATCCTCGAAGTTATAACCGTTCCAGGTCATAAAGGCGATACGCATATTCTGTCCGAGTGCTAATTCACCGGTATCAACAGAGGGACCATCGGCGAGAATATCGTTTTTGGCAATCACATCACCTTTTTTGACCAGCGGTCGCTGGTTAATACAAGTGTTCTGATTCGAGCGCGTGTACTTAACCAAGTCATATATATCAACACCCGCCTCGCCACTTTCAGTTTCATCATTACTGACACGAATAACGATCCTGCCAGCATCAACTGTTTCGACCACACCACCATGACTGGCAACCACGCAAACACCCGAGTCTCTGGCGACTGCTCGCTCAAGCCCAGTACCAACCAATGGCTTTTCAGCAATCAGTGTCGGTACCGCCTGCCGCTGCATGTTGGACCCCATGAGCGCCCGATTGGCGTCATCGTGTTCCAGAAAGGGAATCAGTGCTGCAGCTACAGATACCACCTGCTTTGGTGAGACATCCATGAAGTTAACATTTTCTCTGGACATCTTGGTGAACTCACCCTGATGACGCACATCAACCAAATCGTCCACCAGGTTATTTTTGTCATCCATGGCTGCGCTAGCCTGAGCAATAACGAAGTCCGATTCAACGATTGCAGAAAGATATTCAATATCATCGGTTACGTGGCCCTTGACGACACGCCGGTAAGGACTCTCCAAAAAACCAAACGAATTAGTTCGTGCATAGGTTGCCAACGAATTAATCAAACCAATGTTAGGTCCTTCAGGCGTTTCAATGGGACAGACTCGCCCATAGTGAGTTGGATGAACATCCCTGACTTCAAAGCCAGCTCGCTCACGGGTTAAACCACCCGGCCCTAAAGCAGAAACACGACGTTTGTGAGTGACCTCAGATAGCGGGTTGTTCTGGTCCATAAACTGAGACAACTGTGCTGAACCGAAAAATTCCTTCACTGCCGCTGCCACTGGCTTAGCATTAATAAGGTCTTGCGGCATCAGGCCTTCTGACTCTGCCAGGCTCAAACGTTCCTTAACTGCGCGCTCAACCCTGATCAATCCGAGCCTGAAAGCATTTTCAGACATCTCACCCACTGACCTGACCCGGCGATTACCGAGATGGTCAATATCATCGACAACGTCTTTACCGTTGCGGATGTTTATTAAACATTTCAACACATCGATGATGTCATTGTTGTTTAAAGTGCCTTCACCTGTCTCGTCTTCTCTGCTGAGCCGCCGGTTGAATTTCATTCGTCCAACTGCCGTCAGATCGTAACGATCAGCAGAAAAGAACATGTTGTTAAATAGATTTTCAGCCGCTTCTTTGGTGGGCGGTTCGCCAGGACGCATCATTCGATAAATCTCGACCAGCGCTTCAAGACGATTACTGGTCGGATCAGCCGTTAGCGTATCGGACATAAATGGCCCACAATCCAAATCATTAGTGTAGATTGTTTCGAACTCTTTTATTTCAAGCTCCGCCAGTGTCTCTAATACTTCCTCGGTGATTGTTTCATTACAGGCAATCCTAATTTCGCCTGTTTCAGGATCAACAATATCTTTTGCCAGCTTATGTCCACAAACATACTCAACCGGAACGCTGAGATGACTGAGCTTGACCGCTTCCATATCCCGAATATGCCGGGCAGTAATTCGCGTACCTTCGGCGACAATGGCCTTACCTTTCTTATTAAGAATATCAAAACGGGCAGTTTCACCACGCAGTCTGCTGGCGATCAGCGTCATGGTCGGGCCTTTATCCGTCAACTGGAAAGAATCTGTATCGAAAAATATTTCCAGAATTTCTTCGGCGTTCAAACCCAGCGCCCGCAATAAAATCGATGCTGGTAATTTACGGCGTCTGTCAATCCTTGCGTAAACGTTATCTTTTGGGTCAAATTCAAAATCAAGCCAGGATCCCCTCATGGGAATCACCCGAGCTGAATAAAGTAATTTACCGGAAGAATGGGTTTTGCCTTTGTCGTGATCAAAGAATACACCGGGTGATCTGTGCAATTGAGAAACGACAACTCTTTCTATGCCGTTTATAACAAAGGTACCATTCTCGGTCATCAACGGGATCTCTCCCATATAGACTTCCTGTTCTTTAATGTCCTTGATCGCTTTATTCGATGAGTCCTTATCATAGATAATAAGCCGGACCTTAACCCTCAAGGGCACAGCATAAGTGACGCTTCTGGACTGACACTCTTTGACATCAAAAACAGCTCTGCCGAGCCGATAACTGACGTACTCCAACGCAGCATTACCGGAATAACTGACGATCGGAAACACCGACCTGAAGGCGGCATGAAGGCCCGATTCCAGTTTTTCAGCCTGTTCCGTTCCCTCCTGTAGAAATTGCTTATAGGATTCCACCTGTATACCCAACAAATAGGGTATATCCATCACTGTGGGCAATTTGCCAAAATCTTTCCTAATGCGTTTTTTCTCTGTATACGAATAGGCCATTCACGCCTCCAGGCTTGCTATGTGATCACATCTATGTGTTGAAAAAACGCAGGCACACACGAACAGGTCATGACTGACCTGCTCAATGATGATCCTGCCCAAGTCATACCGACCTTGACTTACTTCAGCTCGACCGATGCACCTGCTTCTTCGAGCTGCTTCTTGATATCTTCTGCCTCATCTTTTGAGGCACCTTCTTTCACTGTAGAAGGAGCTGAATCTACCAACTCTTTTGCTTCTTTGAGTCCTAAGCCGGTAACGCTTCGAACGACCTTAATGGCGTTCACCTTCTTTTCTCCAAATGAGGTCAGAATGACTTCAAATTCATCCTGCTCTTCGGCAGCGGCGGCTTCACCAGCTGCTGCGGGCGCGGCAACAGCAGCTGCTGCAGCAGACACACCAAACTTCTCTTCCATGGCTTCAACAAGTGCTACCACATCCATAACACTCATTTCCGCTATTGCATCTAAAATATCTTCTTTGGATAACGACATCGATCCTATCTCCGTTTTGTAATTTAAGCTTGAGCTGATTGTTGTTTCTGTTCACCCACCGCCGAAACAATCCTAGTTACCCGACCCGGTATATCATTGAGGGTTCGCACAACCTTAACGATTGGAGCCTGAATCACTGCTACCAGCAGTGTCAGAGCTTCATCTCTGGTTGGTAACTTGGCAAGTGCATCGATCTGCGCTGCGGGGAGTAATTCACCTCCGACACTTAGCGCTTTTATCTCAAACGCTTCATTTTCCTTGGCAAAGTCCTTGAACAAGCGAGCTCCTGCACCTGGATCTTCCAGGGAAAAAGCCAGCACACAAGGCCCCAATAACGCTTCATTCATGCACTCAAATTCGGTACCCTGAAAAGCTCGCTTAGCAAGCGTATTTCTGATCACCCGAACTTGTACGCCAGACGCACGAGCGGTACTTCGCAGGTTAGTCATCTCATCAACTGAGACCCCACGATAATCCGCCATTACGGCTGAAAGCGCAGTTTTTGCGGTTTCATTTACTTCGGCAACAATAGCCTGTTTCTCTTTAAGTCCAATCGGCACTACGTACTCCTTGACTCGTTACTTTCCTGCTAACTTGCACTCAGCAGGGACGCACGGCGACAGGATCCATGGCTTTGAATCAAGTTCCACCGTCTGCGCAGGCTCGCTAAAATTAACCGGGTTAAACCGGACCTGCGGTCTTTGACGAGTGATGACCATTGGCCAGCCACTCCAAAGTACTTCCTATATCACGCTTCCAGAGAAGCCTGATCTATTGAAATTCCAGCACCCATCGTTGTAGATAAGGTTACCTTTTTGACATACACCCCTTTTGCAGATGCTGGCTTAAACTTCTTAAGGTCAGTCAGTAAAGCTTCAAGGTTTTCTTTTATAGCGGTAGCTTCAAATCCAACCTGGCCAACACCGCCATGGACAATGCCATTTTTATCGGTTCGGTATCGAACCTGGCCTGCTTTCGCATTACGCACGGCTTCAGCAACATCGGCTGTTACTGTGCCCAGGCGAGGATTAGGCATCAGTCCCCTGGGGCCCAATATCTGCCCTAACTGACCCACCACGCGCATGGAATCCGGTGTTGCTACGACCACATCAAAATTGAGGTTGCCGGCTTTAATCTGTTCTGCCAGGTCATCCATGCCAACGATGTCCGCGCCTGCTGCTGTTGACTCTTCTGCCTTCTCTCCCTGGGCAAATACTGCAACTCGCACGGTCTTGCCAGTGCCATTAGGTAACACGGTTGCGCCCCGTACGACCTGGTCTGATTTCCTTGGGTCTACCCCGAGGTTAATACTGACATCAATTGATTCTTTGAATTTCACAGAAGACAGTTCATTCAGCAGCACAACTGCATCATCAATACTATAGGATTTAGCTGGATCGACTTTTTCACGATAAGCTTTAATTCTTTTACTTAACTTGGCCATCTATACACCCTCCACTTCAATGCCCGCACTTCGTGCGCTACCGGCAATCGTTTTTACCGCGGCATCCATATCGCTTGCAGTCAGATCTGGCATTTTCATGGTGGCAATTTCTTCTAGTTGAGCTCGATTGACCTTACCAACTTTAATTAAATGCGGCTCTGCACTACCACTAGTAATTCCTGCTGCCTTCTTCAATAAAACCGACGCTGGGGGCGTTTTCCTAATGAATGTAAAACTCTTATCACTATATACGGTGATAACAACCGGAATCGGCATGCCAGGCTCAACTGCCTGTGTTTCAGCATTGAAGGCTTTGCAGAATTCCATGATATTTACACCACGCTGACCCAAGGCTGGACCAACTGGGGGGCTCGGGTTAGCCTGCCCAGCAGGAACCTGTAGCTTTATATAAGCATCTATTTTCTTTGCCATTTGTCTTCCTCTCTCTTGGGTTCAAGCCCTGGCTCACTTGCTATTCAGCAAGCTACTAATCAGGTCCCCGTAAATAGTGGGCAGTTGGCTTGTGCCGCACTAAATTAATGTCTTTGATCAGCCTTTTTCGACCTGACCAAAGTCCAATTCGACCGGTGTTGATCGGCCAAAAATTGTCACTGCTACATGCAGTCGATTTTTCTCGTAATTTACTTCTTCAACGACCCCGTTAAAATCATTGAACGGTCCATCAGTCACCCTGACCAGCTCACCTGGCTCATACATGGTCTTGGGAGTAATCTGCTCACTACCCACCTGGACTCGCTGCAGGATCGCAGAAGCTTCTGCTGCTGAGATAGGAGCTGGCTTATCTGCCTTACCACCTATAAATCCCATCACTCTTGGCGTTTCCTTTACCAGGTGCCAAGTCTCGTCATCCAGAATCATCTCCACCAACACGTAACCGGGGAAAAATTTCCGCTCACTGCGTCGCTTCTTACCCGCCTTCATCTCAACAACTTCTTCTGATGGAACCAGGATTTCTCCAAAGCGATCCTGAAGGCCAGATAACTCTATGCGCTCTAACAGGGCACGCATAACCTGCTTTTCATAGCCTGAAAAAGCGTGCACTACATACCAACTTTTATTCACGAAAGCACCTGCCCGTTCTTAGCCGTTAACCAATGATACTGCTGATAGACCAACTCAAAGTAGAATCCATACCCCATAAAATCAAAGCTACAAAAATCACCACTACCACTACAATTAACGTAGTCTGGGTAGTTTCCTGTCGAGATGGCCATACCACCTTTCTTATCTCAATCCTCGCTTCCTTGGCTAAATCCCAGGTCGACCGACCCATTCGTGTCTGCACGCTAATCAATATTGCGATTGCAAACACAACCAAACCAGCCATTACCCGGTAAAGAAGTGTGACCTCAGCAAACTCGGAATTGCCATAGATACCAGCAGCTAACACAGCAATCACAACCAGCCACTTAAGACTATCCAAACGGCTTGTATTTTCTAAAGGTGTACTGGCCATTTTATTCCTGATTATTCCTTCTACTCTGGTATCTACGCCCACTCTAGGAAAAAGTGCTTATCATCAAGCTCGCACATTGTGCTGACTTGCTTTCCAAAGGCAAGTCCACTACTGCCATCCCTTCCGTTTTAACCCAGCACCATTTAACCCGGCACCTACCCCAAAAGACTCTCTTTCCTAGTTGGCCAGCCAGTTTGGCAGGCCAGGAGGGAATCGAACCCCCAACCTGCGGTTTTGGAGACCGCTGCTCTGCCAATTGAGCTACTGGCCTAGCTGACCCACCCAAACCTCTCAAGATTAGATTAATCGAGCACCTACAAGGCGCTGGACATCATTCTGGTTTTAATCCTTATCGCTTAAGCCCTACGTTAGGATTTAATCTTAGTGACGACTCCAGCTCCCACAGTTCGACCCCCTTCCCGGATCGCAAACCGCTGACCTTCCTCCATCGCAATCGGCGCAATAAGCTCTACGTCCATCAGAATATTATCTCCAGGCATCACCATCTCGGTGCCTGCTGGCAATTCTACACTGCCCGTAACATCCGTCGTCTCAAAGAAAAACTGCGGCTTATAACCCTTGAAAAACGGCGTATGTCGACCGCCTTCATCCTTCGACAGAACGTACACCTCACCTTCAAATTTCGTATGTGGCTTGATCGTACCCTTCTGAGATAACACCTGACCACGCTCTACTTCTTCACGCTTGGTGCCGCGTAGCAATATCCCTACATTCTCTCCCGCGCGGCCTTCATCCAGCAACTTACGGAACATCTCTACTCCAGTACAGGTAGTCTCTACCGTGTCTCGGATACCAACTATCTCTACCGTATCACCTACCTTAACAATACCTCGCGCAATCCGACCGGTTACCACCGTGCCACGTCCTGATATCGAAAATACATCCTCTACCGGCATCAAAAATGGCTGGTCAATGGCGCGCTCAGGCTCTGGAATGTAACTATCCAACGTCTCCACCAACTTCATTATCGATGGAACACCAATGTCTGATGAATCTCCCTCTAACGCCTTCAACGCACTACCAACGATAATCGGCGTATCATCCCCTGGAAATTCATACTGATCCAGCAACTCACGCACTTCCATGTCAACTAACTCTAAAAGCTCTTCGTCATCTACCATGTCAGCTTTGTTCAGATATACAACGATATAGGGAACACTGACCTGCTTGGACAACAAAATATGCTCTCGTGTCTGGGGCATCGGACCGTCTGCCGCTGACACAACCAGAATCGCTCCATCCATCTGCGCCGCTCCCGTGATCATGTTCTTCACATAATCAGCGTGACCTGGACAGTCAACATGCGCGTAATGCCTCGCAGTCGAATCATATTCAACGTGAGAAGTCGCAATGGTAATTCCTCGTTCTCGCTCTTCCGGAGCATTATCTATCGCATCAAATGCTTTAAATTCGCCTCCAAACGCTTCCGCACAAACCTTGGTAATCGCCGCCGTTAACGTCGTCTTACCATGGTCTACGTGGCCGATCGTGCCCACATTAACGTGGGGTTTAGTTCGCTCAAACTTCTCTTTGGACATGATCGCCCTCTCCT
>JABIZD010000158.1 GCA_018666555.1 Gammaproteobacteria bacterium | reverse complement strand
TCAGCAACACAATTAGCCAGCTGATTCAGCAGGCCGAATACGGTAAATTGAAATATCACCCAAACTGACCTTGAGAGCAATAAACCATGCCCGGCCTATCAACCGCACTCCAGAAAGAATTATTCCTGGAATCAGTCAGGGAAAAAATAGCCCTATTTTATTCCTATGGTGATGCCAGACCAGCCACGCGAGACGAACTCAGTCAGCAACTCACCGGTTTCCTTCAGGCAGGGGTCCTGATCAAGCTAATCCGTCACGACGAGATACAGGATATTATCGATGCCGAACACCACAAGGCCTTCGGCATCAGCCTCAAGCAGCGAAAATTACAGCAAAAGCTGACTAATACGCCCGAACAAATCAACTGGGATCTGTATGATCTGGCACCCGGATTAAGAAAGAATCCTAAAAGTCAGTAGCTATTTATGCAAGAACCTATACCCCACCCCGCGCCAGCACCAGGTTCGCGCCGCCTTGGGAACTTATTCACGCCGAGATACGCAGATCAATACTCCAACAAAGCATCGCTGCTCACCCGTGTACCTCAGCGACTGCCTTTCTCGAGCTCCTACGGGTTTAGTTTTTCTATAGGAAGATGAACCCCTAGTGTCAGCTCAAGCCAGCTCGTTGACGGCACGATGCGCCATCATTACGGCCGTTTTCGCATCAGCGCCAGGCGCTGAGTCGCTGTTAGCCACGGTGACCCGACCAAACGGTTGCCGGCCCAGGCGTACCGAGTCGCCCGGCCCCGCAAATGTATAGCCATGAGCCCAGCGATTAACTGAAATACTTGCTACATCGCGGTCAAAGTCGAACAAATTGCTTGCCAGCATGCCGCTAAGGTGACGGCGAATCTCCTCTTCATAGTCGTCGAACTGCAGAGACAGCATTCGGTAACGCGCTTCTCGAAACTGCGCTTCAGGCTCGGCACCAAAGCTACCAAAAGGGCAACTGATCATTTGGATCACGCAGGGCTGATCGGCTGAATCCGTGAACTTATACCCACCCATACTGACAGGGAAATCCATGAGAACCGCCTGATGCATATTACCCGGTGACATGGCAACGCCAATGCCGGAATCCTTCATGGCGCGCCAGTTCTTCAAGCCAACGGATGTATACACGAAAGGGCTCTTGGTTTGTAAACTCAATGCCGCCGCCTGCTCCTTGGGAAGGTCCGAGACGATATGGGGAATCATCATATTGTAACAAGCCATCACGACGTTACGGGCCCTTACCTGGAAAGACTGATTACCATTAACATAGCTGACCAGAGCCTCGCTCGCGCTGGCAGGATTACCACCATGCCTGACGTTCACAACCGTGCTGTTAAGCCGAAGACGAACGGGATTGCCTGGCCTGTCCAATTCGGCATAATCAAACTGAGCCAGTACCAGCGCTTCCGCATTGCTTCCCTTGGCAACACCGGAAATCAATTTCTTAACCAGCGCTCGAGCAATACTGGCATTGCCATCGGGGTAATGGTAGATGTACGGATTTTCTTCGTCATAGACAGCTTTAGGGGCAAAGCCCATAGCACCACAACTTTTAGCCTCGGCGATAGACATCAATTCGGCACTATAATTGCCCCAGTCCAAACCGGAATGCCTGGCCATTCGCAGCACTCCAGGGTCATCAACGCCGAGGTTATTCTTCAGGTAATCAAAATAGGAATGATTGTCTATATAATCCTGTAAATCTGCTTCTTGCACGTTGAGTGTGTGTAGCCCCCCATTGAGTACTCGAAGCAATTGTGCCCTACCCTTTTCGCTCAGGGGCGCTGCTGCTGCCGCATCTTCATGTGAGAGCCTGCCGCCTGGCAATCCTTCGACGTAGTTGGGATAGTTACAGTAAGGGTGTTGTACCAACTTATCCTGACCGAAAACTTCTTTATTGAAATAGGTGACGCCACCCAGGCCATGGCGCTTATAGAAGTCCAGGTCATAAGCTGAGTTGAAACGCTTCAGGTCGATACCAATGTCTTCGAACATATCAAGGACTACCCGGTCAGCATACTTCGGTTCGACAATACTCTGGGAACCACCATAACTGATGTAGGTGTTGCCATTAATCACATGTTCATTGCGTTTGGCATGGCCACCAAAGTCGTCGTGATTATCCAAAATCAGGATATTCTTTTCTGCACCGTGTTGCTGTTGAAAGAAGTAAGCAGCCGCCAGGCCACTTATGCCACCGCCAACCACAACCAGATCGTAGGTCTCAGACAGCTTTGTCATTGAGCCTCCTACCGAACCTCCTCCCCACGCGAGTGCATGCGCATGATCGTTCGAACCCGGGTGACTGCCTCGAAGCCCGGTCAGCGCGGGTGGGTAGTAGGATGAATCCAAAGCTGCCATTGCCGCCTGACTATCTAGTATCTTAAGGGGCAATAAAGAGGCCCCTGAAGCCATCAGCGTGCCGTTGACGAAGTTTCGCCGAGTAATTTTATTCATGGCTGCCATTCCACTCGAATTATCCCATTATGCAGCTGCCAACTGCCCATAGGAAGTCGCCCGGCATGACCCCCTTGAATAAGCGCAGTCCTGGCATTCTCCTCAGTTCCACTTCCTTTATTCTAAAGAAGCCAGCACCTTTTCAAAACCAGATATAATCGGGCAATGAATAAGAAGTACTATCGCGTTTTAGCCCCCTGGCTAAGTAGCTTCCCAGCCATCACATCCTGGTCATCAAACCAACGGACGATTTTACACAGGCCCTCTGATGCGGCAGGTAAATCTCCCCCGGGTTCGCTTGCCTGACCGCTTTATGCCATTCAGTCGGCGCAACTACATCCAACTGTACCAAGGTCGATGCGTTGCCTTGGACCCTCTTCTAACCCAACCGGTGCTGAGTGATTCCTGAACTGCCACCTCACATCCAACCTATTGTTGTGAATAAACTCCAAATACCCTGTAGTTCCTACCACTGTTATTTTTCTCCCAGCCCCGGGAAAACCGCGTGAGAAGCTACGGCGCTGCTATTTTCCGCACCTCACATTGCGCGAATCCAGGGTCTCCGGCAGGCAAATTCCGGTTAAGCAAGCATTCAGGTTCAGCGCAGTATGCTTTTAAACACACTTATAAATGGTCTGCGAAGACTGCAGCCAAAGGTCTGGAGGCTCATATGTTCAGGAAACTAATGACACGCCCAAGAATTAACTCTCTATTACTATGGCTGGTATTCTCCGCACCCTTGCAGGTCATAGCCGAAGTTGCCGTCGACAATAGTGATCACCTTCTGTTGCCTGCGCAGGACGATATTGATGCACGCAAAAACCTACCCAACAGCAACGACAACGACAACAATAACAATGAAGGCATTATTGCCCTATCTGCGATCGAACTGGAGAAGTTAATCGGACCCATTGCCTTATATCCAGATGACCTCCTGGCCATTGTTCTACCTGCATCAACCTATCCCGTGGACGTTATCCTGGCATCCCGGTTTCTCAATGAATATGAAGCCGACGACTCAATTGAACCAAACGAGGCTTGGGATGAGTCTGTGGTAGCACTACTGAATTATCCTGAAGTACTTCGCATGATGGACAAGGAAATTGACTGGGCTGCACGTCTTGGCTACGCGGTGATCAATCAGCAAGCCGACTTGATAGCTGCGATTGAGACTTTTCGTGACCGAGCCTACCTCGCTGGAAACCTGGAAACAGATGCATATCAGCGTGTCGAAAACAATGCAGGTGTCATCGAGATTACGCCGGTCGATGAGAAAGTCATCTACGTTCCCTATTACGAGCCAGAAAAAGTCATCGTCTACCAGACTCAACCCGTTTATGCCTACTACCCGGTACCTCGCCCCGTTTACTACTACCCTTACCCAGTCGGTTACTCATTTTCATACAATCGCTTCTGGGGAGTAACAACTGCATTTACCATCGGTTGGCCAGATCGTTACCTTAACGTCCACCACCGAAGCTACAGGGGACATCCCTACTACGGCCATGCCTATTATGGCCACTATTATCGACGGCCCAGTATTTCGGTCTACAATACCTGGTACGTCCACAACAGCCACCACGGATCAAACCGGCGGCATCGAGATGGTGACCACTGGCGGTCACGAAACCGCCATCATCGTTCGCAACACAACAGTACTCGCACTCGAAACGACCACTATGCCCCGAACAACAGGTCAATCGAGAACTCGCGCAACAGCGATCGAGATCGTCAAAACACCCGAACCGATAGGCATAGCATATCTGATGGGCAAACCATCACACGCAACTCGAATCGAACCACTCGCATCCGTGCTAATCAAGCTAACAGTCAACCCAGGGTTAACGACCGCAATCGCAATCCTGCGACAGCCAACGCAAGGTCCACCGAGCAGGTTCGCTCCGGACCCCGGCATAACCGCGACCGCCACAGAAGCGGCAATAATCCAGTCATTCATTTTCGTGGCCGAACCGAGGCTGATAGGGTTATTGCAAGCCAAGGTCCTGATAACAGGGCTACAACTCATACCGATTCGAGCCCACAACGTGTAAATACAACCAGGTCAAACAACCTCTCGTCATATCGATCGGACGCCACGAGGCAAACAATCCGAGTTGGCCCCAGCCGCACACAACAGTCTATGACTTCCCGTTCATCATCAGGTGGCAGAATAATCGACCAGACTAGCTCGCAACAAACCTCGATAAGGCCAACAGGTGAACCAAGAGCACCAATACCCAGTAATTCATCACGACAGACAACCCGCCGACAGTGGTCGAACCCGCGCGCCAGTACGAGACGGTCACCAGAGCCACAGAGCACACCAAACGACGCTCCTTCCCAACAGCAGAACCCTCCGCTGCAGTCCATTACCCGTAGCAGCAGGCAATCGTCCAATCAGAACGTCCAGCAAAGCACGACCCCGCAGCGCAGTAAACCCAAACGCGGGCGATCACGCGACCGCAAAGCTGGCTGACCGTCACAATGCTTCTCCACTTTACCTAATGGCATATAGGTAAAATAGCTGCTGCGCCGTTCATCGCTAGGATCAAATTTTATCCACTTGATCGCTTAAACTGAGCTATATTTTAATGTTGACGATAAAGGAATAGCTATGAATCTGGGAATCAAAGGTCCCGCAGCCATCATATGCGCTTCCAGCCGAGGCCTTGTCCGAGCCAGACTTCTACGTTTGGATGCTGCTGGACACTTTTACACAGATGCGATTCCAGCAAAACCAGGTTAAAGAAAAAGTTGTTCGCCCAGCCATTACGGCACGGTATATCGCACAGACCCTGATGCAACAATTGCCTGTTAGGCCCATTGGTAAAATCCAGACTGTTACCCTTCTGGGCTACTTCGCGCAATTTATCAGCAAGCCCAAGTGGTTGAAAAATCCCCATTACCTCGCCGTCAAAGTGCACCGCAGGTGGGATATCAAAGATTTACCAGTTGGGTTCGACGAGTAGAACCTTTAGGCAGGTTGCACCATACAGGTTAGCAGCGACGGTACCGGTGGGACCATAACCGGTAATCATGACATCAGAATCTGGCATGTTTAGACCTTTCCCGTACCATGCATTGGCCGTATTGCCGAATGCGACAACCTCGGCCTGACTCATCTAAAATACGATGGCCTCTTATCAAAGTTAACCCCAGAGAGTGAAAACCACTCAAGGCTTTAATGATGCCTGGCCGGTATTTCTTCTCAGTCGCGGATAGAACCAAAAGTACAAAATAGACCAGACATGGATACAACTAAATACTACCCACAGTAGCCGTATCAGGTTGAGCCTTTAGTCTTTTTAGTTTTAATCCACCTCTCAACATGCAAGTAACTGATGCCAAAAACCATAGCAATCAGGGCTCGCCCAAAACGGTAATACCACCAACCTAAACCATCCAGGATTTGATGAACCAGGAACGAGGCCACTGCAAGAAAGACAAGGGCAAGCACATTACTGCGATACCCCGCTGGGGCGAGCTTGAATAGAGGGTAGAACAGACTTATTTTCATTACTGCATCTGCCCAATTACCGTAAACACGGCATAATCAATTTCTCGACTTACCTACCCGAACTATGCTTCTTACCCTTAAATGCTGGACAATTTACCACCAAGTTATAGCACCTTCTCAATCCTGTTATCCATCCTGTTATCAGGGCTGCGGGCAACTAACAGAGCCAGGCTGCACCTCTGCAAAAGCCTAATTCAATCGATCCGTGTAAAGACGGTTTTATCGTTATTTATGGTCGCCATTACTTTGATATTCTTTAGTTCAAGCGGCTCAACGGTTAGGGGGTCTTGATCCAAAATAACCAAGTCGGCTTGCTTGCCAGCAACTAATGAACCTTTTATAGATTCTTCAAAATGCTGATAAGCCGCCCAGATAGTCAAGGCTTTTAAAGCATTCTGTGGCGAGATTCGGTGCTCTAGACCAAGCACTCTGCCCGATCTAGTAGTTCTATTAACAGCACTATCAAGCAGCCGCATTGAGTTCGGGAAAGTCACCGGCGCATCCGAGTGGATGCTGAACATCATATCTTCGTCAATCATCCAGCCCGTCGGCGAGATATGCTGTGCTCGCTCAGGGCCTGCCACAGAGTCCCGATGCCAATCTCCCCAATAGAAGGTATGCATCGGGTAGAGTGCAGGGAACACGCCTAGATCCTGTAGACGTTTTACCTGGTCTTGCCGGGTGAACTGACCATGTATCATGACAGTACGGTGGTCCTTGCCCTCAAGTTGGCCTCCAGACTGTTCGACCAGACGGATTAATTGGTCGATTGCTGCATCACCATTTGCATGGACCAGTAACTGCCAATGGTTATCAAATGCCAGAGACATCCACTTCAGCGCGTTTTCATCAGAAAAGGCAGGATAACCTGAGTATTTCGATGGTTGCCCCTCCGGCACCTTCAAGTAGGGTTCCGTGAACCAGGCTGTTTTACCTTGAGGAGAGCCGTCAAATGTCAATTTGATGCCACCGATTCTAAAGCCATTGACATAGCCTGAGGAAAACGGCAACTCCGCCAGCACGGCATCATCAGCAATTCCGGCAACATCCGGGTAAGAGATAATATCGACATCGAAACCCATAGACGCGGCTAACTCTGGCAGCAGCCTGAGCGTATTCAGGTCCGTCTTGCCCTCTTGAACCGTGGTAAACCCATTTGACAGGTAGGCGTATTCACCGGCCTTGTACAATTCCATCAAATCGGGCCTGGTGAAATCAGGAATCAATTTGAAAAATATCATGAAGTGGGCATTCTCTTGCATCACTCCACTGGGGGTTTTTCCATCGGTTTGTCTCTCGATGACGCCGCCGGAGGGATCTGGAGTCGCAGCGCTTATGCCCATTAATTCAAGCGCCTTTGAATTGTACGCGCCTAAATGACCGGACTGATGCATAACTACTATTGGGATCTCAGTTGAGACCGCATCTAAATCATGCCTGTCTGGGTGCCGTTTTTCCGCTAACTGGGAGTCATCGTAATTGAAACCAATGGCGACATTATATTTTTTAACAATGGGTGAGGTTTCAATGTGGTGACGAATTTCTGCCTGTAATTCGGCGATAGTATTAACAGGCCCATCCGGAGCCGGCAGTAGATTGGCGACCATAGCTTGCGTTCCAACCCCTGCAAAATGGCTATGCGCATCAATAAAACCAGGCACAACGGTCTGTCCTCTGAGATCAATCACCTTGGTTAATGGCCCTTTAAGAATCAATAACTCATCTGTAGCACCAACTGCTAAAATAAGCCCATCCTTAGTTGCCAGGGCTTCTACCAGGGGTTTGTCATTATCAACGGTGATAATGTTGCCTCGAATATAAAGAGTATCTGCCGGATTAAGTGTTTCATCGCTACAGGCAGCCAAACCCATAATCAAGCAGCACTTGAACAAATTATAGACAGTTGTTTTCATGATGAGCTCCGCCAATAAATTTTTATCTGTGAAGCGATAAGGGAACCAGCCAGCTAGACTCAGCCCAAACCTAATGTGACGCTTGTTCAAGCTCTCTGATAATAAAGGGGGTTAGGACATTTACTATAGTCGCAACATCACCGGAACTAACCACGCAAATTGCCCCGATCCCTGATGCAGCATAGCCTGCCCAGAAATGCGTTGACCCTACCACAGCTGTAAAGCAGTACGCCAGTATAGGAAGGTCGTTTGTTTTTCAGTAGAGAAATGTTTCCCAATTAAGCTTCAATGAAAGAACATGGTAGGCTTAAAAAACAAAAACTTTTCGCATCCAGAGAGAGCAAATAAAATGATTTGGAAAGGCCTGGTATTTTTTTTGCTGCTGACCACCTGGTTGGCAGCTTTCACTGCTGAACCATTTTCAGGGCAATATAGCAGGCACCAATTCAAAATAGATCAGTCGATTCGAAACTATGGCGTTTATGTCCCTGCCAAGGCCAGACACGGTGCATCATTACTGATCATGCTTCATGCTTCCCAGCAATCCGAAGCCCTTTTTCGTACATGGCTTGGGAGCGAATTTGATGAGCAAGCAGAAAAATACAATTTCATTGTTGCCTTTCCAGACGGCATAGATAACCATTGGAATGACTGTCGTAGCAATGCATCCTATACGGCCAACCAGGCGGGTATTGACGACGTTACTTTTCTATCAGCGTTAATCAAGTCCTTAACTTCGGAATACCAAGTAAATGAAAAACAGGTATTCGTAGCCGGCTATTCCAATGGTGGCCATATGGCCTTCAGGCTGGCCCTGGAAAAACCCGAACTAATGCGCGGCATCGGTATATTCAGCGCCAGCCTGCCAAGCCCGGAAAACTCCGACTGCCAAAGTAGCGGCATTGCCGTTTCTATTGCCTCCTTTAACGGCACCACGGACCCTATCTCGCCCTATCTGGGTGGTACGGTCAGAGTCGGAACCGACGCCTCCCGCGGAACTGTGCTTTCCGTTCCAGCTTCAGTTGGGTACTGGCGTGCATTAGCTGAACTACCGGAAACTTCTCAGCGCCAAATACTACCCGAAGTTGACGGTAACCCACACAGTCGAGTCATTCTGGATCGTTGGTTTCATCCTGATAATGCCGTTGAGGTACGTTTATATACCCTTGAAGGGTCCGGGCACGTCGTACCCTCGCTAACCCTTGAGTACCCGCCCATTTCTGGCGGCCGGGCAGCTGACATTTCAGGTGCCGCTGAGCTACTTGCTTTCTTTTCACAACTCAAATAGTAGTGAACCGTCTGCTTAATACTAATTTATAAAGACGGTAAGCCATCAACAAAACTAATATACCCGCGTGTATCAAAGCAGGTAATGGGTCATAGGCGACCAGCAGCCAGTGCAGAAAAGTGAATATCGCTGCCACATAGACCAGTTTATGCAGCGTGCGCCAGTTTTTCCCAAGCCGGCGCACAGCGATCGTGTTACTAGTGATCGCCAAGGGCACAAATAAAAGCAAAGCTAACCAGCCTGTCCACATCCCGGGTTCGAGAAGATCTTCACCAAAGCCTTTCATGAAACCGACTTTAGCCAGGTATGCAACCAGGTGCGGCACGGCATAAACGAATGAGGCAACGCCTATATATCGTCGATTTCGTAGCAACCACTGGGTCCAGCCAGACTTGGGCCAGGCCAGCCGCAAGGGCGTAACGGCAAGGGTGAGCATCAGTAACCGTGCCGACAATTCGCCGGTCACATGCAGGTATTCTCCGTAATAGATGTACCCGGCAATATATTGAGCCGTCACTACCGTTAAGGGCATGGCGAGGACAACCCAAATAAACCACAGCCTATTGCTAATTGTTCTGAGCCTGTTGATAATCATGCCCTGTTTAAGCTTTCTGGAGAAGCCGCTGTTATGAGACTACAACCAATTCTAGCACTGATCAGTATTACCCTGCTTTCCGGGACCGCTACTGCCCACTCACCAGCCGGCCAGGGCGTATTGAACCCAAATCTAGCTGCCCAGGCGCGTCTAGCCACCCTGCCAGATCTGAATCTGGCTCTGGCAGCACGCATCATCGCATCCCGGCCATTATCCAGTACAGCTGAACTAGACACTATTCTCGGCGATGCTCTCTCGGCAGCAGATATAGCTCATCTGCATGAAGGACTCTTCGTTGCAATCAATTTGAATACTGCCAGCAGAGCAGAGATCATGCTGGTGCCAGGGATTAATCGCAAGATGGCTCACGAATTTGAAGAGTATCGACCCTACACTTCTATCGAGCAATTTCGTAGAGAAATAGGCAAGTATGTCGATGCCACAGAGGTAGCCCGATTCGAACAGTATGTGTTTGTACCGCTGGGCCTGAACTCAGCAACGGCAGCAGAATTCGCCACCATTCCAGGCATGAGCAGGAAGATGGTGCACGAATTCCTCGAGTATCGCCCGTATACCAATATAGAACAGTTCCGGCGGGAAATAGGTAAATATGTCGACGAACAGGAAGTTGCTCGACTGGAACGTTATATCACAGTCGATTAACTAGACCGTTACGCGAGATCTGTTCTGGTCATTATGTTAAGTTTCTACGGCAGGTCGACGCGACATTGGCACTCCATCTAGACGAGGCGTGCCCATTCAGACGCTAAGCATCCAGGCGATATATGCCCGGTGCTGCCTCGGCACAGCCGACAAAGACAGTCGATCAGGCGCTTTAGCCAAGGCACGTTGACTAGCTGTGTTTAATTATCAGCAACAGCCTTGGTAGTTTGCTGCTACCCGCCGATAATACAATCCCAGCCTGACCACCACTAGCTCTCAAGCAAGCACAGGCCCAGTGTGGCTCCCTATTTTTTCTTGTGTTTATGATGAATATAAAATGAGATACTTAAACAACTGACCCCTAGGAGCACAAATGAACCCGCTTTTGATGTTGTTCTCCGTTTTCTTCGTCTCTATCTCATATGGCACCGAGGTTGCTTACGATGAACTCACCATAACTGATGGTCTAGCCTATGATTCAAATACCAAAAAACTCTTCTCCGGTGCATCTACTCAATACCATACGAATGGGGAACTCAAAGAAAAAACTGCCTATATAAAAGGCAAGTGGGATGGCCTCTCAGAAATCTTCTACGAAAATGGCCAATTAGAATATCAATGGAACTACAAAGATGGTCGCTTAAATGGGGCTACCACCGGGTTCTATGAAAGCGGTGAGTTGAAGTATAAGGGTAACTATCTGGATGGAAATGGGATCGAAGAGAGTTTCTACAAAACCGGGCAGTTGGAAGACCGGGCCCACTATAAAGGAGACCAACAAGACGGGCTGTCCGAAAGTTTCTATGAAAACGGTCAACTGGCAGATAAAGCTAATTATAAAAATGGAGAATATAACGGTATCGCAGTTGAGTACTATAAAAGTGGTCAATTAAAA
Source organism: Gammaproteobacteria bacterium (assembly GCA_018666555.1). Classification (GTDB taxonomy): domain Bacteria; phylum Pseudomonadota; class Gammaproteobacteria; order Pseudomonadales; family Azotimanducaceae; genus UBA9926. Next base: position 30,132 of record JABIZD010000158.1, on the reverse strand, counting down.
TCCACAGTAAACTTCAAGAATGGGAACGCAGACGGCCTCTGGGAGCGCTTCTCGGAGCAAGGTACCGCACAACCTGAATCACCAACCTGTTACCAAAATGGCTCAACAGTCCAATTATCGAACTGCAGTCACTGACTTACCCAATAACTGCGGCAACAGCCATACCAATTCGAGTCTCTAGTGGCAGCAGAACCCACAAATAGCTAATCACCTTCAGCGGAAGCCTCAGCAAATCTCTTCTTGCCCTGATTTTTGTGGTAGCTGACTCTCAGGTTCTGAAACGACCCGGCTTTTCACTCATTGGTCTGATTAATACACGGCCAAACCAGCATCTATTCTGCTGAGGTTTGTTTCACCTTTGCAGGCTTTAAGACTGAACCCGCTCGAATCGTCTTGGTTACGCCCGCCTGAAAGGCGATTTTTCCATTCACCATGACCACATCGAACCCCTGCGCGAGTTGCAGCGGCGCGGGGTAAGTCGCTTTTGCCCTAATATTTTCCGGTTCAAATATAACCAGATCTGCCACCTTGCCTGGTTCTATGCTGCCCCGATCCTCAAGCCCGAGGATTGATGCAGAGAAGGAGGTCATTTTTCTGATAGCCTCTTCGAGTGACAGTAAATTTCTTGCCACCACATACTCTTCGATTATCTTAGCAAAGGTGCCATGACCGCGCGGGTGAAATGCCGTTGGACTGCCATCCGATGACACCGTCACATAGTTATCTTGGAGCAAGCGGGACTGGAGTTCATCGTCCATAATGAAGTAGGCAGCACCTCCACCCTGGGGACCTATTACATCTATGAGTATTTTTTCAAACGGTAGCCCCAACTCCACCTCCAAGTCAGCTAGCGTCTTACCGGTATAAGGGTCGGTTCCCATTAAAGTGGCCGCCGGGCCATTTCTCCTGCCAATACGCTCTACCAGGTAGGCCTCCAGAGCCTCCCTTTGATCCCTTTTTGCAATGACAAAATCTTCACTGGTCTTGGCCCATACCGGAAACAACAGCGATATGCCGGTATAACTTGCAATATAAGGATAGACATCGGCGGTTATAGCGACACCTGCCGCCCGCGCCCGCGCCAGCACAGCTAACAATTCTTCCGCACGAGCCCTGCCCTTACCATAAACGGATTTCAAATGGGCAATGTGCACTCGGGCATGCCGGCCTTGATGCAATAACTCAGCGATGGACTGCTCGAGTTGATCATCGTCCTCATTTCGCATATGACTCATAATGACCCGATGACGCGCACCTACTGTTTGCGAAAGAGTGATCAATTCCGCCTGTGAGGCATGCAGGCCAGGCTTATATTCAAGACCAGTACTCAGACCGAAGGTATAATCGAGCGCCCCATCCAAAAGTCCGACCATACGCTGCAGTTCATCCTCAGATGGGTTTGCCTTTCGGCCAATACCGGCCAGGTTACGTAAAGTGCCGTGGCCAACAAACATAGCCAGGTTGACTCCAATTCCATTGGCTCTTACTGTAGCCAGCCAGCCCCCCAAATCTTCCACGTTCGGGCTACTACCATCTTGACCCAAGGTAATCGTGGTGACACCCTGAGCGAGAAAATTTTCAAATCCCGGCGTTACCAGAGGATCGCCATGAGAGTGAATATCAATAAATCCTGGCGTCACGACACGACCCCGGGCATCAATAGTCGCAGTAGAATCTGCGTTTATTTCTCCGCTACCAGTTACCTTAGCAATAAGACCATCTTTGATATAAATATCTGCCGTTCGAGCCGGATTACCCAGGCCGTCAATGAGAGACGCATTACGAATCAGTGTGTCATAGGTCTCCATCGGGCCGCTGCAAGCCGATAGCAACAGTAACAGCCCAAAGTAAACCTGGTATCTAATTAGAACTTTGCTCATCGTTGATTCCAAATAAAATAAATCGCTGAAAAACTCTTAATCTCACACAACCTCTTATGCTTCTAGTAGAGAGGATGCGCTAGCCCTCAGGCCTCTGGCCTGGAATGCATCCGGGCCGAACTATGACCCTCCATAAACTGCGACCAAAAGGCTCACTATCGGCTCTCAGAGCCAATAGGGGTTACCCTTTTTTCGTGCACTCGATTCGGTTTCTGAGCAAGGTCCCTAAGTCTATTAGACGACTCAATCACTACGGGCCTGTGCAATCAGCACCTCGCTGTAGTGAGCGATTTCGCTTTCACTCAGACCTAACCATTCTTCCAGTATCATGGCGTTATGTTCACCTAAATAGGATGCCCCCGCCCGTACCTGGGATTGAAGATTGCGATAACGATACGGCGACTGTGGCGTGGGACGAGTCCCGCCCTGACGGTCATCAACCTCGGCTATGGTGCCTCTGGATTGAACACATTCCAGCTCTCTGATCTGGGTTGCTGGGCGAACATCGCCCCAGGCAATATTCATTCGGTCAAGGGCATCAATCACCTCGTCTCTGGTCTTACAGGTTTCACAGAAAAAATATCTGGCAGCAGCCCTTCTCGCGCTAATTTTTTCTTGCAGGTCAACGCCCGCTGCGCCATTGAGGCCATCAACAACATTACCAATGGTATTAAGCTGATGCCAGATGAATTTGAATTCGCCCGCCAAAATCAGCAAACCTCCGCTGGTCTCGTGCACTTCATTTTGGACAGCATGATTAACACCCGCCAACGCGAAGTTCATGCCATCGTTTGTCACGACCGTAGCATCTACCATAGCCAGGTCGATATGATCGCCTTGACCACTGGATTGCCGAGCATAAAGTGCAGCAAGTAGACCAACCAAGCCATGCAGAGACGCATTGGTATCGGCAACAGAGACCCCAATATCAGCAGGGAAGGCGTTACTTACCTTCGCCTGTCGAGTCACCAGCCCTGTTTCAGCATGCACAACCGGGGCATAGGCAGCTCGATTGCTATCCGGATTATTAATACCAAACCCAGAAATTGACAGCATAATCAACTGAGGATTAATTGCCGCCAGCGTGTCGTAATCCAAGCCAAGACGCGGCATTACATCGGGCCGAAAATTCTCGATTAACACATCGGCCTCCCTGATAAGGTCTTTCACCAGGCTCACTCCCTTAGGACTGCGCAAATCAACTGATATATTCCTTTTACCGGCATTCTGTTGATGAAAATAGCCTGAAATACCTGCTATTTTAGGACCCCACATTCGCGTAATATCACCTTCTGGAGGCTCAAGTTTAACAACCTCAGCACCCAGGTCCGACAACATCCGACCGGCGAACGGGCCAGCCAGTACACGCGACATATCAAGAACTTTTATACCATTGAGTGGATAGGTCATTTGCGCTCCAAGTGCTGATTATCTTGAACAATTACCTACCGATAATACGTAATTACTCTCATCCGATCCAATCAAAGTGGACTAATACTCCCACGAAAACATCAGTCATTTCCCTGACAAGGCCTTTCCTAGGATACTACCGTGAAGACGCCTGCTGTCCTGCTAATTTGATGTGAAACATCCAGCACGAATCAGTATCAGTGCCTATCAAGCGTTAATGCCAGGAGCCTGGATCAAGGTGGCGGCATGGCGGCCGTCATAAACGAGAGTATATCGAAGAGAATGTATGATCCCGGGAAATCGTGATCCACAGGATTACCAATGGGAATCATCAACTGGGGGAAAAACTCAGGAAGGGATTAAATATCCGATTTAACCCGGTCAGTTTTATGGGGGCCGACAATACTGACAAACAGATACAAGGTTCGTTAAGGGAAGCAAATGGCCTATGCACGCTGCCAACCTCTCTAGTCATGAAATCACCAGAATGATAAACGCCCTCGGCATCTGAAAAACTACCCTTGAGAACCACAGTAATTTCCCTGCCGCGATGATCATGCTCAGGTGCTTTACCACCCGCATTGATAAGATCGACCGCTAGTTCATAAGCTTCCTCGCCAACACTGATCGATGCCGTTTTCAACGAAGGCGAAACGAACCGCCACTTTATACATCCGTCAGGAAAAAACCGCTGAACAAATAGGGGTAACGAGGCTATGACCTGGTCGGGTGGAGACACTACCTCGCGACCCGTCACCTGACCTTCGCCCGCTGATTCATCGAGATTAGTTAACACCTTCTCTAGTAAACCGTCAGACACTGTTAGCACATCACTTTCCCGTAGTAGATGGCCGCCAATTTCTGTCAACAACACAGTTGCCTGACGACAATTCTGGCAAAAATGTAGATGGGTGGTAATCGAGATTGCCCGAACAATCGACAATGCACCAGATACGTATTCAACCAACAACTCAGGACTTGGGTGCTTACTTACCATTAATGCTGACCTCGAACCCAACAGCACCGGAACACCCAGACGAGATACTCAAAACCGACATTTTCGATACCTGGCTGCAACATTAGCCAGCAGGACATCGACCTTTAAAGCAGTGCTGTCGGGTCGCACTGAGGCAAAGGTGTCCTGCATCGTTAGATTTCTGACAATCCTGGAAACCAGGCTAGATGCCGTGGCGCCAGAGGCAGAATAATCAGCAATAATTTGCCAGGATTCAATCATGACCTCCTGAACGTCCGCCTCGAGACTATTCAAGTTCTGCCCGCCAGTCGATTTCAGAAAGGATTTCAAGTCTGGGGCGAAGCACGTGACCAAAGCAATAAACGCCGTCTTGTCCTGATCCCTGCTGATGGCTTGCAGGCAGCGGCTGCAATCCTGTGCATGCATCGCTTGCCTTTGGAACAGGTCAGATCGAATGTCAATCTTCATTTGGTAATGTTGCTTAAGGTGAAACTCACCCTAGTTACGCCTGAATCAAATTTTTGGATCACTCCTATGCCTGAACAGGCCGAAATTCAAGACCCTTATGTCGTTAGGTACTGTATAACTAACCAATTGAAACCAAAACACAGCTCAGCTCATTTGGAAAAAACCTGACAATGTTTGATAATCGAAGATCATCTTTACCTAGCCGGCTAAATTCCCCTAACCATTATGAACCCACGTATAACCGACGCAATCAATCACCTACGCAGCCTCATATCGTTTATGTTTATCACGGCAAATCTGCTCATTTGGTTGCCCGGTTTGATACTAGCTGCAATAGTTCGCATCCTGCTCCCTATAGCACCAGTCAACAAAGCCATGTTTACGCTTGTTAGCCTGATCTATAAAGCGGCTGTCAGCGTCGACACCTGGTACCTGACCCAAATTCTCAAAATTAGCCTCAACATAGAGGACCCCCAAGAATGTTTAGACGACCTGTCCAGGCCCGGTAAATCACTGATTATCTGTAATCATCAGAGTTGGTTTGATATTTTTATTCTGCAGACGCTCATTTGCCGTAGTGGCCCTATATTGCAATTTGTTATCAAGCGAGAGCTGCTATGGGTGCCAGTGCTTGGATGGGTCTGTCTGGTACTGGATTTCCCCCGCATGCAGCGTAAAAAAGACCCCAACTCCAGGCTTCTCGACCTCCAGGTGGCGGAGAAGGCTTCGCTAAATCTTAGCCACGAACAAGGCGCATTAATGCTCTTTCCTGAGGGAACCAGGTTCACCCCGGAAAAGCACCTGGCCGGAGTGTCGCCATACAAGCACTTGCTCACCCCAAAAATAGGTGGCTTCGGCGTCATTTTGCAATCCATCAACGAGGACGCCCGGATTTTAGATGTAACTATTGGCTACCAACCTACTGACGCTGACTGCTGGCGCTGCATGAGTGGTGTCGTTAACAATATCACCGTAAAAGTGGTCTCAACTGAAGTTGGAGAAATCGGCGATGCCGCGCTCTGGTTGAATCAGTGCTGGAGAAGCAAGGATGCGTGGCTGGACCACGAGGCTAACTAAGGTTTAAAAAGGGTCCAGTCGGGCAAAAGTGATCCAATCACGTTAATTGAACGAATAAATAAACAGAGTAGAAGTAATCAGGAAAGCAGCAGGCCATCAGCGCGGCGGTTTAACGAGCAATACGCTAACGGGTTGTGTCTATTTACCCCTTGAGAGGACAAATCCGGGCCCAGTAATGATGGCCTCAAATCTGCAATCTTAATTTAACTATGCAGGATGCGTACCGCCAATAAAAGCAACAGTGGCCAGAACCGCTGGAACAAATACAACAAAAGGCCTGCAAATCCAGTGAAGTAGAACTCGTAACAGCGACTGCTACCTGGCAGGAATCCAGCTTTAGACGCTTTTTTAAAGGAGAGGCACCATGACAAAAAATACGCAGTCCATAACCGGTATTCTGGCCGCACTTATTGTTACCCTTTCAATTGCCACTGCCGCAAGTACGCAAGCTCAGGATACCGGCTTGCCTCTGTTGGTTAGCTTCGTGTTGCTCGCCTTTATCATTCAATGGTTGGCTTTCATCCCTGCTTATGCTTTCCAGACCGAAAAATATTTTGACTTACTGGGCTCCCTGACCTATATCGTTCTTGCAGCTACCGCGCTGTCTGTATCAAGCCTGCAGCCAGGATCGATCGCCATTGCTGCGATGGTTATCATCTGGGCCGTAAGGTTAGGTAGCTTTCTCTACACAAGAGTCAAGCAAGTCGGTCACGATACCCGGTTTCGGAGCATCAAACCGGACTTCCTGCAATTCCTCATGACCTGGACCTTTCAGGGCATGTGGGTCTCTCTCACCTTTTGCGCTGGTTTGACTGCCCTGCTAACCGCTGAACCTCATCCATTAGATGTATGGGTATTGTCCGGATGCGGTCTGTGGTTGGCTGGCTTTATGATCGAAGTGATCGCAGACAGACAAAAAACAGCGTTTCGCCTCCAGGAAAGTAATTCCGGTAAATTTATCCAACATGGCCTGTGGGCCTGGTCAAGGCACCCTAACTATTTCGGCGAAATTTTGCTCTGGACTGGAATTGCGGTCGCTGCCTTTCCTGTCCTTGAAGGCTTGCAACTGGTGACCCTGATCTCGCCGATTTTTGTGTTTTTCCTGCTGACCAAAATCAGCGGAGTTCGAATGCTGGAAGCTCAAGCCAGGCGCCGATGGGGAGACGATCCTGAATACAAACTGTATCTGCAGCGCACGCCTTCCATTGTGTTAAACCCATTCGTCCGAGGCGGTCAATCACATTGACCCCAGGCTACAGCGTAAAGTCACCCACGCGCCAGCAGTTAAACCGCTTACAGGGCATTTAACCCGCCGTCGATAATGAATTCAGACCCGGTCGAATAGGAACTCTCATCACTGGTGAGGAATAAGGCCATCCGAGCGACTTCCTCCGCCTGGGCAATTCGGCCCAGTGGCGTTCTGCGGATAATACCTTCTTTGTTGATCGGCACATCTTCAACCATCGGGGTTTCAATCAAGCCAGGATGAACCGAGTTCACCCGAATTCCCTTCCTCGCCAGTTCCACTGCGGCAGTCTTGCTCATACCGGTAACCGCCCATTTGGATGCACCATAGGCAAATGAACCCACTGATGCACGTAAGCCCGCCATTGAAGATATATTGACGATAGAGCCGCCACCCGACTCCGTCATTGGCTCGGCAACCGTCTTCATCCCCAGGAATACGCCCAACGTGTTCACACGCATGACCGCTTGAAAGTCCTCCACAGACGTGGTTTTCAACCGGCCTACCCTGAAAATAGCCGCATTATTGACGAGCCCGTGTATGCCTCCAGAGGTTCTGACAATTTCTTCAACCAGATTCTGCCAGGCAGCTTCGTCTGTGACATCAAGATGCCGATATTGAACGCCTAACTCGTCGGCCAAGGGCTGGCCCAGATCGTCGAGCACGTCACACAACCAAACAATCGCGCCTTGTTTCTGAAACAACCTGACTTCTTCTTCGCCTTGTCCTCTTGCGCCGCCTGTAATCAAGCAGACCTTATGATCAAGCCTGCCCATTAACGCAGGCCAAAATCAAAGCTGTCACCGCTACCATAGGTGCGCAGGATTCTGCGGGCTGTATTCATGACATGAACCTCATCCGCACCATCATAGATTCTGGCATAGCGCGCATGCCGATACATTCGCTCAAGCGGAGTATCCTCGGTGACACCCAGGGCACCGTGCACCTGGATCGCTCGATCTATCGCATTATGTAACATGCTCGCCCCATAAACTTTAATGAGCCCGATTTCAATGCGCGCTTCATCGCCCTGGTCAATCTTCTGAGCAGCATGCAACGTGAGCAACCTGGATGCCTGTATTTCCGCTGCGGTATCAAAAATAAACTTCTGAATCTGCTGATGCTGGCCTAGCGGTTTGCCAAAAGCGACTCGGTTATTGGCTCTGTTACACATGAGGTCAAACGCTCTCTGGGCCTGACCAAGCCAGCGCATGCAATGGAATATCCTGCCTGGACCCAGGCGATCCTGGGCTATCTTAAAGCCCTGCCCGCGCGGACCCAGCAGGTTTTCCTTAGGAACGCGGACATTGTCATAGACCACCTCGTAATGACCATCTGCCTGCCCCATGACTTTTACATCACGGATGATGTTATAACCCTGGGTATCCGTTGGAACGACAATCATTGAGAAGGCTGAATGATCCGGGGCATCAAACTCCGTTCGCACCATGACAGTCGTATAGGCCGCGTTGCCTGCTCCGGATGTGAACCATTTTCGACCATTGATTACCCACTGATCACCATCAAGCTCAGCCTTGGTCTGCAATTGGGTTGGATCCGAACTGGCAACCTCCGGCTCAGTCATACCAAAGCTTGGGAACACCTCGCCATCCACCAGTGGCTTGAGATACTTATCCCGCCATTGATCATTGGCGTAACGATGCAACATGATGGAATCCTGCAGAGAATGGGTTCCGAGCGCCACCGTCGCGATCTCAGAGCGCCCAACCACTTCATTAACAAACACATAGTCCATAAAAGGCAGTCCACCTCCGCCTATTTCTTCTGGGTGACCCAACGCCCATAATCCTGCATCTTTAGCTTTCTGCATCAGGTCTTTCATCAATTGACCTCGACGTGAACTGACCTTATCTTCGAGTAATTCACTTTCGATGGGATAAACTTCCTGCTCGATAAAGGACAGCACTTTCTGCCTGATAGGTTCAACATGTTCGGGTATCGATAAACTCAGCATCTTCTTCTCCTAAGCGCTTACTTTAGTTTTTAATCGTTTACTTCTACCCCAGCATAATCTTGCCCGTATCAAAAAGCACTCTTCTATCGGCTTCTTTTCACCAAACCGGGTCCGAGTCATTTGTGCTTTCTCGTTGCGTCCTGCTCATCTGCCAATATCCTGCATACCATCAAAGCCCACTTTGTTAGGGCCATCCTGTCTGGTAACCCCATTTATTTATCCAACAACCCTGAAGACTACCTTTAGCTGCTCGATGGCTCAAAATCAATACGCCAGGCCGGTGTGGTATCCACAGACGAGGCCAGGCGGACAGGACTCGAGCTTTCAATCCGGACTGATTGGCATCACCGCCATCATAGTGCAACATTGATACTCCTGAATCGCTGACAACTTAAAACAGACAGGCACCTATAGCCTGTAAACTGATGACAAGCCCTGGAGAACATGATGAATAAACTATTACTATTAAGCGTTTTTATGGCCGGCTACATAGTCAACGACGGCCTCAACACAAGCACTATCGCAGCCGCCTACGCGGCTACCACTGACCCGAAATTGAGCTCCGCAACCCTTGCGGTGTATAACAGGATTTTGGCCCTTGAACAGCATCTGCAACAACACCATGAGGCGTTCACTGAAAGCCAGACTGATTTTGGCGCCGTCACCACGGCCATACCGGCTATCGAGTTGCAGATCAGTGACGTTGCTGAAGCGGTAGCTGATGTGCAAAGCAGCCTGAATATTCTCGAAAACAACCTGATAAGGGTAGGCAACAATGTCATGTTTATTCGCTCGAACTGCCGATATCGTCCAGGGCCAACTTCGTAAAACCTGTCTCCAGCCTTATCCTGACTGCTTTAACCTTATGCAGCTGAAGCTTGGCGTGCCCCTGTTCGGTTCTGGCTCGCCGGCCCGAACTCAACCAAATTTCAGTGATTGCCAGGCCACTCTGCTCAAGCTGATACTAAGGGTGCAGCGCTTTGCTCCAAAGAAATTGGTTGTCACCGTCAGGCAATGGCATTGCATTCACCAATCCATCCCTAGCGGCAGGACTGCCAAGGGCCTAGGAATTAATACCACCCATACACATATATTTAATTTCCAGGTAATCATCCATACCATACTTGGAACCTTCGCGCCCCTGGCCAGATTCCTTGACGCCTCCAAACGGCGCCATGGGATTCGAGATAAGCCCTTCGTTTATCCCAACAATGCCGTATTCAAGCGCTTCGGCAACACGCCATATACGACCAATATCCCTAGTATAGAAATAACAGGCCAGGCCAACAGTTGTATCGTTGGCTAATGCAATTGCTTCACTTTCATCTTTGAAACTGAAAACAGGCGCGACTGGACCAAATATCTCGTCCGAGAACACCCGCATATCCGGCGTCGCACCGGTCAGGATAACCGGTGCCACGAAAGTCTCTGGCATGCCTTCGGTGATGGTTTGATCCGAAATTGAAGTCGCCCCTTTAGCAATCGCATCATCAATAAAGCCTCTTACGTCTGCAGCCGCGCCAGCATCAATGAGTGGTCCGATACTAATCCCCTCATCAAAACCATCACCTATGGTCAGCTCAGCTACCGCCTTTTGAAAAAGCTGTACAAACTCATCATAGACAGTTTCCTGCACCAGCAAGCGGTTAGTACAGACACAGGTTTGGCCGGCATTCCGAAATTTACTTACAATTGCGCCTTTCACTGCCTCAGCCAGGTCAGCATCATCAAATACGATGAATGGTGCATTGCCTCCCAGCTCCATGGATGTGCGCTTAACCGTGCCAGCACACTGTTCAATTAGCTGTTTGCCCACTTCAGTTGATCCCGTGAAACTCAATTTCCTGACTTTTGGATTCGACGTCATTTCAGCGCCGATTTCAGAGGTGACCCCGGTAAGAATATTAATAACGCCGTCAGGTATCCCGACCCTGCAAGCCAATTCGGCGATAGCATAGGCTGACAGTGGCGTCGCGTTAGCTGGCTTGCACACCACGCTACAGCCTGCCGCCAATGCCGGGGCCAGCTTGCGCGTTAACATGGCATTGGGGAAATTCCAGGGCGTTATGCAAGCCACCACCCCGACCGGTTGTTTAATACAGACAATTCGCTTATCGCTGTCTGGAGCAGCGATGGTATCACCATAGATGCGCTTGGCCTCTTCTGCAAACCACTCTATGTAACCTGCACCATAGGCGATCTCACCTTTTGCTTCAGCCAGAGGCTTGCCTTGCTCAGCCGTTAAAATCTTCGCCAGATCATCGATGTGCTCGAGCATTGATTCAAACCAACTGCGCAGTAAATCCCCCCTCTGTCGAGCCGAGTATTGCTTCCAGGTTAGCTGCGCAGCTTCTGCTGCAGCAATGGCCTTGCGGGTCTCAAGGGTTCCACATCGAGCAACAGCGGCGATAACCTGCCCGCTGGAAGGATTAATAACGTCCAGAGTCTGCTGGTTATCAGCATCGAGCCATGCTCCATTGATAAGCGCCTGCTGGCGCAGCAGACCAGGATCATTAAGATCTAAAAACATTTTTTTCTCCTAAAATTATTACTTTGCCAGCCGGTTAAAATGAAGATTTTATCCTTAGTTGGGTTGGAATAGTCGGTAAACGACATTTAAAACCACTGCCATTTTTAACCGGTTTCAATCCCCGATTAAGTCCGGCCCGGATCGCGCCAATCTTGCCTACATTCAGCCTGAACTAGACTAGCAGCGGATGACGCGTTGAAAAGTCACAAGCCTGCTCAAATGAATGGCCCGCTCGGAGTAGTAATGCTTCATTCAACGGCTGGGCAATCAATTCTAAACTTAGCGGAATCTGATCCGGGGAGAAACCACAAGGCAGTGACAATGTAGGATAACCGTTGTAATCCCAAACAGTAACAAAGCGTGCACTTCGAGGAAACCAGCTCAAGGGTACTCCGCCGATGGTGCCCTTGTCCGTATCTAAGCCTCCATAGGCACCCTCTGGACTATAACGGAACGATTCGCTAGCCAGGGTCGGGCAAGCCAGGACATCAATCCCCTGGAAAACAGGGGCCATGCGGCCAACAGCTCGCCTGCGTGCAAATATGGCTTTGGCAAGATCGACCGAACTTGTTTCACGACCCTGCTGCAAAAATTCATGGAAATAGGTTCCATAAGCATCCGCTTGGGATGGATAGGTCGCCTCATGAACTGCAGCGGCCTCCGATGCGGCTATAATGCCCCAGGCTGCCAGCTCATCCTCGGTAAGCTGCGGTACTTTGATATTAACGATATCAGCGCCTAATTCTGCCAGCAGCGCCACCGCCTGGGTGACCGCTTGCGCCACGTGCGCTTCAACATCCTTTGTGGCATAGGCTTCATCCCAACCAATCCTCAAGCCAGACACGCCTGTTTCCATCTCCGCTTCATAATCAGGAACATCACTATGCAGAGTGGTCGGGTCAGCAAGATCATGACCGGCTATAACCCCAAGCACCCTAGCAGCATCACGAACACTGCGGGTCATCGGGCCAACATGGTCTAATGTGGGGGCGAGATCGAGCACACCATGGCGACTAACCCTTCCCCAGGTTGGTTTTAACCCGACTAACCCATTCACGGCTGACGGAAACCGAATCGAACCCCCTGTGTCGGTTCCCAGAGAGGCAAAACACAAACCGGCAGCAGTCGCTACTCCCGAACCACCAGATGAGACCCCAGGCCAGCGATCCAGATCTCCCCAGGGGTTCCTGGGCACCTCAAAATCCCGATGATATCCAACCATGGCGCCTTCAGTCGTTGCCAATTTGCCTAATAATATGGCTCCAGCCGCTTCAAGTCTTGACACTACGGTCGCATCAGCGTCTGCTACAGCGTCCTTTCGAAAACTATGACCACCCGTGGTAACCCAGCCAGCTTTATGACATAGGTCCTTGACTGCTATCGGTACACCATGCAGTGGGCCGAGCACATGGCCATTATCCCTTAAAGCATCGGATTCCGTTGCAGCTGCCATAGCCTGATCTTTCATCACCGAAATGTAAGCATGTAAGCGCGGTTCAAGCTGCTCGATTCGTGCCAGCAAGGCCTCGGTGACATCAATTGAATCCAGGTCACCTTGCGCAATAAGGGTGGCGACTTCGGATAAAGTTTTGTAATGGATCGGTTGATCAGTCATAAGTGCTATCCCTGAGGTAGACGGTTGCCCTGCTGGGTTTAGTGCACCGTCTGGTCGTGAACAACCCAGCAGCGGCGAGCCGACTGCCACAACAGTCACACCGGTTGAAAATACTTTCAGCAGATCACGTCTTGTTGTTTTCAAACTAACTCTTTTGGCGATGCGTAACCGATAACCTAACACAGTTTATTGTGCATAAACCAGATTGTGCCTAACAGCCGGCGCATAACCAGAGGCCCTGCAATCCCGCCGTAAAATAAGGCGTTGCTCACGCTCACTACGAGCCGAACCAAAAACTCGATTAATTGAGGATGGAGTCGCCTCGGAGAGTAATTTTAAGATCAGATACAGCGCCGAGCCTCCCTTTAAGCCCAGCCTATCTCAAGGCACCTTAACATTTAGAATTCAAATTGTTATAAATCATCAACCACGACTGCTTTTAAAAGCATTCAAGCAGCTTAAGGGAGGTAGGCGACCCATGGCCATGAACGTTCTCGGTATGCTCGGCGTTGCACCCTCGCAAGGGTCAAGCGTTCATATTATCGGTGGTGGTATTGATGTTGATTATCTTACCCAGTTTGCCCAGGTGCACGAGGCCGCTGGGTTCGATGCTGCGCTGGTCGGTTACAGTTCTGCTTCAGCAGAAGGGTTTCAGGTGGCGAGTTTCTGTGCGGCAGAGACCAACAAACTCAAATTTCTGGTCGCTCACCGACCGGGCTTTATCGCGCCCACTCTAGCAGCTCGAAAGATGGCTACTTTTGATAATCTCAGTAAAGGTAGATTGCTGGTACATATTATTACCGGTGGCTCAGATTTCGATCAAAGAAGGGATGGTGATTTTCTTGATCACGACCAACGCTATGCACGCACCGATGAATATATCGAGATCCTAAAAAAAGTCTGGCTAAGCTCAGCACCTTTCGATCATTCGGGTGACTATTACCAATTCGAAAAAGCTTATTCGGAAGTGCGCCCGTTTCAATCACCGCAGGTACCCATTTACTTCGGCGGTATTTCCAGTGCTGCACTGGCTGTTGGCGCCAGGCACGCCGATGTTTATGCCCTGTTTGGAGAATCCAGAGCTAATATCAGCCAGCTGATAGCAAGTATTAACCGATTGGCCGCAAGCCACCAGAGGACACCCAAATACCAGTTATCGTTCCGTCCTATAATCGCCTCAACCGAAGCAGCAGCGTGGCAAAAAGCCGAAACCATCCTCACCGCAGTAAAACCCGTGCAAGCTCGGCCGGCAGCGCCTGAAGCCGAAACTGCGAAAAGACTACTTCGCCTTTCTGCCCAGGGAGACATCCTCGATGAGCGCCTATGGACACCAATCGCAGCAGCAGCAGGTGGCTCAGGCAATACCACCGCCCTGGTCGGTACGGCCGAACAGGTAGCTGATGCCATTATTGCTTATTACCACCTCGGCGTTGATGGCGTACTGATCAGGGGCTTTGATCCTTTCAATGATGCAATTGAGTACGGCAAGGAACTCATTCCAAGAATCAAGGCAGGCACCGAAGAAAACAGATGAGCCTCAACATCACCTCAAGGGAAACAACATCGACCCGGGTCCAGCACAACCAGAGCCTATTCAGAAAACCACTCATCCGGCATTGAATCATAGATTATCTCAGCCATGGCAAAGCCTTCTATGCCAGCACCTTCACACACCTGCTTTGAAAAATGCGAAGTACGGGCACTACGCACCATAACCTTGGCGCTGGGGTATTTTCGCTTAAGCCAGAGACCGGTACGCAGATTATCATCATCTTTGGGTGTAGCTAACAATAAAAATGGCCTCATTAACTCCAGATTAATCATGCTGCCTAGTTGTTGCCATACCTGGGGATGATCGATTTCCCCCTCAAGCAGATGAAGACGAAAAGCACTGCTGATTTCAATCTGCTCCTTGGTAACTAGAATCCTGCGCTGCACATCGCTATCAATGATCACAACGTCTGAAACTTCACCAATAGCACTCTGTTGCAATTCTTCCAAAATGGTTTGTCCGAAACGATTAAAACCGGCTATGACCACCGTATCTAACTTCCTTGTATCGCTAAAATGACCCAGCATATGCCGTTTTACCAGCTGTTTTGCGGCCAGGTGATAATTGTTGAAGACGATCGCTTTTTTGATGACATCGGATAATCTCATGGCCCGCATAAACCTGAGCCGAGAGCAGTGCACCACTAATTTACCTTCCAGTTCCGGCCGTAAGTCGAGAATTTTGCTGGCTGCCTCGAAGTTATCAAAATCACTTGCACTGGCAATGAACACCCGCAGCGCCTGTTCCAGCCGCAAGGTGAGTAAAAATTCCTGGTTGGTAAAGTCCCCGGTAATCACCTTGGCCGCAAAACGCTCAGTAAATACCTGAGCCTGCACAGCGGTAATATGTCGCTCAACGATGACGATGGTGACCTCAGGATTACGTTCACGCAGCTTCGCCAGAATACGATAGGACAACTCTTCAGTACCGATAAGGATGACGTGGTTTTTTACTTTTTTCAGCCAGCGCTGCTGATCAATCACCAAACGCTGTAACCAATCGACGATGGTTGAACCGGTCAGCAGGGGTGCTCCGAAATAGCCGATCCACAACAGGACTTGTCCCCACCAGGGGCCAGACACTGGCACGCCGATATCCATACCACCCAGGATAAACAAACCAAGCGTGTAATAGAGTTTGGTTGCTACGCCAACTTCGCTTAGATTCCGTTCACTGACTTCAACGCCGGATTGAAAGCCAACAAAACCGCAGAAAATAACGATCAACGCTAATGCCCAGCGCCAATTTTTGGAATTAAGAAACAGGGGACTCGAAAATAGTGGCTTCTTCACGGGACAACAACCAGGACTGAGTTAATAACTTGGTATCTGCAATACCATGCACTGCAACCCATTTTACACAAGGAACATCCCTAGAAGGAGTTTTTCGATAAATAAGCCCCAGTGGCTGAAATTTTCCGGTTATTTGCCAGTGACTGATATAGCCTGGCCGCGACCGAGGGGAGCACCTTCATACCAACAAAATTGGTTTCACTTCCCAGTGAATAACCTTCGCTGCTTTACTAAACCACGGACAATGAACCTCAAGGCTAACAACCGCCTTAGTTTAAGTGCTCGACCTCCGAGACCAACTTATCCGAACACGCCATCTGTTTGCAGCTCGTTAATTTGCCTATCTGAATAGCCAAGTTGCCTGGCAATCTCGCGATTATGCTGCCCCAGGCGAGGGGCATCGAAATTAATTCGACCTGGTTCATCGTGGAATTTCATTGGGATACCGATATGTTCCCGACCGAATTCGTCAAGAACAATCATCTGTCGGTAACGTATCTGCTCGTCATCGACTGCCTGACGTAAGTCATTCACGGGGGCAAAGGCCACATCTATGTCGTCGAACCATTCGATCCAATAGTCCTGGCTTTGACTTTGAAAAGTTTCGTTGAAATATTCGCGCACGGGATCCTGACCGGACCCTGGTGGTAGCTCACACAGGGGCAGCAAATCCAGTCTGCCGAGTTTGCCAAGAAGGTTTTTGGCAAAGTGGATTTCTGACGCACCAAGCACGATAAATTTCTGATCTGCCGTCGGGTAGATATTATACATGGCATGTCCCCCCCAGATCCGTTCATCTTTAACACTTGGGGCCTTACCCTCGGCGAATACGGAGCCCATACTGTTGGGTAGACAGGCCATCAGAGAATCCATCATGGCAAGATCAATATAATCACCTTTGCCTGTATCCTTGCGACGCAGCAGCGCCATCAGCACAGCAGATAAGCCCATGGTTGCAGCCAGCATATCAGCAGCTGGCAATGCCGGAATGGCGGGTTTGCTATCAAAGCCCAGGTTAGTGCTGAGCACACCCGCATAAGCCTCTGTGACCAGGTCATGAGCTGGTTTCCTAACGTACGGCCCATCCTGACCAAACGCAGACAGCGAAAGATAGACCACGCCCGGGTTAACTGCTTTTACTGCTTCATAATCAAGGCCAAGTCGGCTGATGACGCCCGGCCGGAATGCCTCGACAATCACATCCACCTCAGCCGCCAGCTTCAGTGCCAACTGCAGACCCGCCTCGGTTTTCAAATTAAGCTGCACACTGCGCTTGCCCCTATGGGTATTGGCAAAATACACTGAAACACCCTCGCGCTGCTGGCCAATACTGCGATTAGGTTCCCCCAAGCCGCGTGGCTCAAGCTTAATGACATCAGCTCCCTGGTCCACCATGATCTGGGTTAACAATGGCCCAGGCAGGAACAGGGACAAATCCAATACCTTGATGCCTTCTAGTTTCATATCAGCAGCCAGCCCTTCAACTGCTCTATCCCATCGGACTTCATACCGGATTTCTCTGCATTAGCTGCCGGGCAATAATTATTCGCTGCATCTCATTGGTACCCTCACCGATACACATCAGCGGAGCATCCCGGTAATACCTCTCCACATGCAGTTCTTTTGAATAGCCGTAAGCTCCGTGAATTCGCATACATTCAGTGGCATTCTCTAGCGCCGCTTCCGAGGCAAACAACTTCGCCATACCGGCCTCCATATCACATCGTTCACCCCGGTCGTAGGATTTAGCCGCATCCTCAACCAACAGCCGAGCTGCAGCACATCGCGTCGCCATATCACCCAATTTAGTCTGGATGGCCTGATGCTGGCCTATCGGTTTACCCATAGTTTCACGAATCTGAGCGTAGGAAGTGGCATCTTTGAGGGCCGCATTAGCAACACCGACACCCCGGGCAGCAACGTTAATCCTGCCCAGTTCAAGCCCGCCCATGGTCTGGTAAAACCCCTCGCCCTCAATTCCGCCGATCAAATCATCTACCGAGATCCGATAGTCATCAAAAATCAGCTCGGCTGAATCAATGCCTTTGTAGCCTAATTTTTCCAGCTTCTTACTCACATCAAAGCCCGGGCCTTTCTCTGCTAGAAACAAACTCATACCCTTGTGTCTGGGCTCTACCTCCGTATCGGTTTTCACCAGCAGAGCAACACAATTGCCTTCCCGGCCATTGGAGATCCAGGTTTTAGTTCCATTTATAATGTAATCATCACCGTCGCGAACCGCTTTTGTGCGGATTGCCTGCAAGTCAGTGCCGCAGTTAGGCTCGGTCAGAGCTAGGCCACCGCGCAGTTCTCCTGTGACAAATTTTGGCAACAATCGCTGCTTTTGCGCTTCAGTAGCAAAACGCTCAACCGCGGCTGCCATAATCAGGTGAGAATTGAAGATGCCCGTCAATGACATCCAGACTTCAGAAATGGCGATGACTATTTTTGCATAGGTGGCGCTAGGCAACCCCATACCGCCATAGTCTTGACTGATGGTGGCACCAAATAAGCCCAAAGCCTTCATCTGCTCAACCATCTCATAGGGGTACGCATCGGCATGTTCAAGCTCGAGAACCTGATCCCGTACATCACGATCCAACCACTTCGTAATACTGTCGAGAATTAACGCTTCCTCTTCCTGACTTATGCTCTGTCCATCTCTATTGGTTAACTGCATATCCTATGACTCCTGTGTTATCCGATCCTCGACTGCAAATCCGCGATTAGGGACCAGAACAGTTCGCTTATAGTCCATTACCAGCACCTTATCCTGGTTAAAAGCCCGGGTTGTCACGGAAACGATGCCCTGGTTGGGCCTTGACCGAGACGCCCGTTTCTCCAGCACTTCAGACTCTGCATACAAGGTATCGCCATTGAAAACCGGTGCCGGCAAGGTGATATCAGTCCAACCCAGGTTCGCTATGGCTTTCTGGCTCACGTCCGCCACACTCATCCCGGCTACTATCGCCAGGGTAAGTGCGCTATTGACTATCGGTTTACCAAATTCCGAATGTTTTGCATATTCTGTATCAAAATGAAGCGGGTGCTGGTTCATAGTTAACAGCGTGAACCAGGTATTATCGGCTTCCGTAATAGTTCTACCCGGCCGATGTTCGTAAATATCGCCTACCGAGAATTCTTCAAAGTAACGACCGGAGGATGCCCGATATCGGTTGGTTGAACGGGTTTTTTCTGTCATCGCTTTTCTAACTCGCTATTGGGGTTAGACTTAACTTACCACCTTTGATAATACAGGGGCTATATCGATGCAGATAAACAAAACCAGGGCCATATTGAGCCCTAGCATGGCATTCTCGACCAAACCATTGTCAGCGGATTTTTACAACGAACTCGATCAAGAATTCGACGGCTTTACCAACCATATTCTAGTCTCACAGCACGCCTTCAATGAGGACTGGGAGGTATGGGAAAAACATCCCCTTGGTGATGAAATCGTGCTCCTGCTGAGTGGAGAAGCTGACCTGATTACCTTGCATGAAGGAGAGGAAACCCTGCAGCACCTGTCCATGCAGGGGGAAACTATCCTCATTAAAAGAGGCACCTGGCATACTGCCAGAACAACGCAGTCGACATCAATGCTGTTTATCACCGCTGGGGAGGGTACCGTAAACCAGGAAAACCCAGCCTGACTAATCAACCAGCCAGTTTGGCTCTAGCCCGGTCGGTCAAACCAACCGAAGAACCACCGCATAAATTAATGGCTTGGCCATTTACAAAGTTACAATCATCCGTCGCTAAAAAATGAATGGCTGCGGCAACTTCTTCAGGTTCACAGATCCGTGCCAATGGTACCGTGAGCTTTTCAGAATTCAGCAGGGTTTCTCCGCCCTCCTCGTGTGCCATGGGTGTATTAACTGAGGATGGGCAAACACAATTAACCCTGATATTTTGATCTCCCAGTTCAAGCGCAGCAGTCCGGGTAATACCAATCGCTGCGTGCTTTGAGGCAGCGTATGAACCTAGATTGGCCACACCATGCCGGCCAGCCATCGATGATGTGTTGACTATCTTCGAACCGGCAGCCATGAGTGGCACAGCCGTTTTAATGCCATTGAAAATTCCCAGGACATTAACGTCATGACAAGCCTGGAAATCAGCAGAATCAGATTCCAAGAGGGTCTTGTAACCCGAAAATACACCGGCATTATTTACCAGGATATCGATTTTACCGCAGCTATCCATGGTGAACTGCATCAATGCCTGCATCTGGTCCAGATCTGACACATCAACCTGGAAGAATTGACATTGTAATTGATCTGCCAGCTCTGAATAATCAGCCATATCGGCAATAACAACCTCAGCACCTGCCTGCAAAAACCGTTTGACAACCGACAGGCCGATTCCTGAACCCCCACCGGTGACAATGGCGACTTCATTCTTGAGTGAAAAAAACATACCTGACTCCTTTTGTTAGGGCAAAATAAATATCGTAACTGTCTGCTAAGGTCTGCGCTTAACTGCAACGACCTGTCCCAAATTCCGGTAGATTAAAGGCCCGCCGCCATGCCACCAGCCACCGGCATGGCAAGTCCGGTCACATAACTGGCAGATGGGCCGGCAAGGTAGGCAACGCTTGCTGCAATTTCAGCGGGTTCGGCACCGCGACCCAGCGCAATGGTTTCATCTTCCAGCGCTTGTGCCTGCTGCGGAGAAATACCCTGCTCCTCGGCTATGCGGGTAAACAACTGTTCACGCATAGAGGTATTTACAGCCCCAGGACACACCGCATTAAAGCGTATACCCTTATCGGCATACTCAAGCGCCATTGCTTTGGTCAAACCCACTACAGCAAATTTTGAAGCCGTATAGGCGATAGGGATATCTGCAATGGCACCCAGCCCGCAAAGGGAAGCGATATTGACAACCGAACCTCGCTGATTATTATCAGCAGGATTACTCAGCAAATAAGGAATCACCTTCTGGCAACAGTTAAACGTTCCCATCAGGTTAACATCCAGAGTCCGCTGAAAATCCTCCCTCTGGATTTCCATGAGTTGACTACTGCCACCACCGATACCGGCGTTATTGACCAGGATATCTATCCGGCCTAACTGTTTCGCGACTGATTTCAATACCGAACTGACTTGATCGGGAACTGTCACATCCATAACAAAATGACGTGCCCTGACCCCGTCGGCTTGCAGTGTCTGGCAACCTTCAAGCAACCCATCACGAGCCGCTTCTATATCGGTCAACACGACTAGTGCGCCCTCGCCAGCCAATCTGGCAGCAATCGCCCGGCCAATTCCCATGGGATGACCCGCTCCGGTAATGATGGCAACTTTGTCTGTCAGCATGCTGGTATTCCTCAATTATCTTGTTTTAGCTGCGCTTCATCCATATAAGCCAGCGCATTAAGCAGCCACTTAGGTGATTGGCTGCCACCTGCACCGCCATAATTCAACGAACCCAATGCACTGCTATCACCCTCTCGCACTTTTGCAGTCACATCAATTAAATCGGCTATGAATTGCTGAAGTGCTTCTTCTTCCATTGGATCAACAGTTAAATGCAGCGCCGGCGGCTCCATGACGCCCAATAATACCCAACCGCGAGCGCGCATGGCACCTGTGACACTTTCAATATTCACCGAACTGCCATCATGACAAGGTTCAGCTTTAATCATCATCAGTGGCCCATGGGTCTCCCAGGTAGCCAGGCCATCTATCTCACCGACGGCACGCTGAATTTTATCTTTTACTGACAGAATCTGCCTGGCATTTTCCACATAACCCCGTTCTCCCAGGTAATTCATGACGGCCCATGCTGCCGCCGTCGACGCCAGAGGTCGGCTGCCCATAAAGGCCTGAGAAAGATAGAGGCCACACGGCCATTCCGTCACCGGAACGTAATGGTAGCGTTGCTGCTCACTGGAGCGATACAAAATCGTTGAACAAGGCTTAGGGGCATAACCATACTTGTGAAGGTCGGCTGAAATGGATGACACACCGGCAACTGAAAAATCGTAGCCCGGGATGGTGCAATCAAGTTTACGCATGAACGGTAGAATATACCCACCGACGCAGGCATCTACATGCAACCAAAGCTCATGATGCTGAGCCAGCTTGCCCATGGCTTCAATGGGATCAACCAGGCCATACGGCCAACTCGGTGCCGATGCAGCCAAACCAATGGTGTTTTCATTGATCGCCGCCTGTATCTCATCAACATCTGCGAGTAAATCCTCCCCCACGGGAATACGCACCACTTTGATCCCCAGAAAGTGAGCAGTTTTATTAAAGGTCGCGTGCAGCGAGTACGGTGCTAAGATTTCCGGCTCAGTTATCTGGGGTCTTGTCGCTCGCGCCCATTGCCGCATGGCATGCAGTGCGCAGAAAATACTTTCCGTTCCCCCTGATGTCAGATTAGCACAACCCAGGCTACCGCCATTGAAAAGACTCAGGCACATATCCAGCACCTGATTTTCTATTTGCGCTGCTGCTTTTTCCTGGCGAGTAAACAAAGCGTTATACGGGAAAAATTTAACATAAGCACTTTCCACAACCCGCTGTATTTCTGCGCGGCCTTTCAGCGAGTTAACACTGAGTTTACCTGCTTTCTCTGAGGTCATCTGTGCCTGCAGTTCATCCAACTGGCGATCCAGTTCCCGACGACTCAGGCCAGTACTCGGAAGGTGTGTTAAGTCTCGGTTCTGCGCATTTTCTGACATGCTTGATTCTCCCTTTCACAGGACATTGAGTATTCAATTCAGATTATCTGCATTTTTAGGAGTAATAACAGCCTAGATGAGTACCACTTTCGTAGTATTGAAAATGACCACTACCTGGCAGATTATTGTCTGGTTAAACCATGAGACTGTATATCCTAGGAGGACCGCGACGTGAAACTTGAATCAGCCGAATATCTCCACAAAGTATATAAAACCATCATTAAGGGCTGGGGTAGCCCTGAGCACCAGGCACAGGCATTCGCAGATGCTATCCTAGCCGGGGATCTGCTGGGTAAAGATATGCAGGGCATGGGTATCGCCATGATTGATCATCTCATGATGCAGCACGATCAGATCAATATGACCGCGGAACCGACTGTCGAACAAGACAACAACAACTACCTGGTAATCAATGGTAACCGAGGCCTCGGTCAGTACATCATGACCGATGCCATGCACAGAGTCATTGAAAAAGCCAAACAGCATACCTTTGGCATAGGCCTGGTACACAACTGGCATGACATCGGCTGTGCCAGTGCTTATACCAGACTGGCACTGGATCACGATTGTATTGGTATCCTTACCGTTAACTCAGTCACCCAGAATGCTCCCTGGGGCGGGCGGGAACTGAAAATGTCTGCTGCGCCTTTTTCTTATGCCTGCCCAACCGGTGACATGGCGGCCATTATCGGAGATACATCAGTCTCTGGGGTCTATGAAACCTATTTGTCACAAGCGGTTCTCGCCGGTAAAAAAATGGACAGCAAATGTCTTGTGGATCCTGAAACCGGAGAACTTACCGACGATCCAGAGCCCTATATTGAACACCCCGAACATAGGGCTGCACCGCTACTGGCTGCGCCTGTGTTTCCTAATGTGAAACTCTACGTAATGAATGTATTCCTGGAGATCATGACCGGTCTATTAACGCCGGGTGGTTTTACCTCGCCACAGATGGAATACCCTAGTATGCATGCTCTGGCTGCCAACTCAGATCGAAAACTTAAACGTGGCGGTGGCGCATTTCTAATGGTGGTTAATATTGCTGACCTGATGCCGCTAGCGTTATTCAAAAGCCAGGTTGATCAATGGATACAAACTCTGAAGTCGACCAAACTGCAGCAGGGTTTCGAGGAAATTACCTTACCAGGTGAGAATGCCCTGCGAGCTGAGGCAGATCGCCTCAAGCATGGCATCCCTGTGCAACCACAGTACTGGGCTGGTATCCAGGCCATGGCAACCGAAGTCGGTATTGATCTGGAAGCGCTCCGGGACTGAGCCCGGTCTTTGCTAACCGCTAGTCGTCCTCAGGCTCCCAGCCATCAAACGCTTCCAGCATCGGTTGCATATCCTGGTATTCTTTTACCTCTACCAGTTTGCCATCCGGTCCATGGCGAAAAACAAACACATACTCATTTTCGTAGACCGTTTCGATCATGGTGCGGGCCCGAATTTGTTGCTCCAGGAAAGTCACTCCGGGCGCGTGGGAGACTCTGGACCATAATCGCTCCACACCATGGGGAAGAAAGTAATTAGCGAGTTCAGCAAACTTGCGAAAACCTGCCTTACCTTCATGAACTGCACCACCATATTTAGGATCACCCGGAATGCGCCAGCTGGCATTATCATCAACCCACTCAAGTGCTTTTTCGATATCGCCTTCTTTGAGTTCATCCATAAAATCCCGGGGATCAAATTGTGTCCACCGTTTCTGTATTTCTGCCATTTCACTACCCCACTCGCACATCAGTTTCTTTTAGTTATGTCCTACCAGCGAGTCTTATGGGTCACGCCAGTGCGGGCCTGCCGAGCCTCCGACAACAGGCAGAGCATTTCAAAACCCAGTGCAGCCATCAGGTTGGCTGAAGTACCTCGCACATCAACCAGGGGGCACAACTCAACGATATCAGCACCGACTAAATCGAGACCACGTAACCCCCTGATCAGGTTCCTCACCTCCCTGGAGGTAAATCCAAAAGGCTCGGGCAGTTGTGTGCCCGGTAGATAGGCGGCATCAATCCCGTCGCAATCAAGGGTGAGATAACAGGGACCATCACCAATAATGCTGCGAACTTCAGCAAGAACACCCTGCAGGCCTATCTCATCAAAGTCATCCATGGTAATCACTCTCATGCCACTATCATGAGAAAAATCCCAGTAATGAGTCGCAAAGCCACGGATACCGATCTGTACAGTCCGCGCCGGATCAATGCCCTGATCAAGCACTGCATGGCGAAACACCGCGCCATCGCTGAGTTCCTCTCCCTGCATCTCTCCGGTCATGGTATCGGCATGGGCATCAATATGAATGAGTCCCAGCGACCTGTTTCGGCCCATCGCTTTCAATATGGGATGGGAAACTGTATGAACGCCACCAACACAAAAAGGTGCTGCACCCGCATCATCAAGCGCGCAAACGGCTTGATAAATATCTTCGACGGTTTGCGCGGTATCATGGGGTCGGTTAAAAACCACATTCCCCATATCAGCTATTCGACACATATCAAACGGGATAAGCTTCCATCGATCATGGATCGGGCCATGGGTGTAGGAGGCTTCACGCAGCGCGTTAGGCGCAAATTTCTGACCACCGTGGTAAGGCGCGCTGACATCCATCGGCAATCCCAGACAAGCAATATCTACATCTTCGGGACTATGTTTACGGGGCGCACGGTAAAATGTCCGTTCGGTCAGTTCATGGGCTGGACTAAATACCGGGGCCTGTTCATCGATGCAGCGTTTGTAGAATGCTCCTATATGAGGGTCTCTGTGATTCTCAAGGCTGCGTTGTGCATGCTGACGCAGTATCTCCAATTTCTGATCTGTCATATCGCTCATAAACGCTCTCTCTTTACGGAATCCATACAAGGGCCATTAACTTCTATCCATACGAATAGCCAGCGGCAATAATAAAACCAGGCTAATGAGGACAAAAATACCCCCCATCCAGGACACCATAGCAAAATCCTGCACGACTAGCCCAGAAGTTGCCGGTTGAGTAGCGCCGTCACGCATTAACAAAGTCGCAATAATAGCCGGCCCCAATGCAAACCCACCCATTTTTGTCGCCGTGATTAATACGTAATAACGCCCTGAAGTATCAAGCTCAACACACAGCAGCATTAGATAGGGCAAGACAAATATCCAGGCAAACTGTGACAGGCAGGCGCCTATAAGATAACTGGTTGAGTCGGGAATCTGTAACAAATAAAACGACACCATGAAGGCCAGCATGCCAGCCAAGATAGGCAGGCTTCGACCGAAACGGATACTCAGCCAGGAAGCCAGCAAGGCTGCACAGAAACTGGCAACCTGAGTTCCTGCGAGCACCTCACCGACATACTCTGCGGATAACCCTGCCCCTGCGCCAATCCTCTCAACATACGACCAAACGCCACCTTCAGCTAGAGTAAAGCAGCCAAAAGCAGCAAAACAAATCAACAACGGCTTTATCTTTGCTGGCGTTGTGTCACCTGATGCAATGGGCCGTCCAGTCGCGTATTTAGGCAGCCAAAACAGCACTGGCAAGATAGCTAACGCCACCGCGCCATGAAATACAAACAACAAGTCAATACCATAAGTTCGGATCAGCGCAGGAAACCAGAGAAAAACACCTACAGACAAGGCGATCGTTAAACCGATACCAAATGAGAAAAACCGATCTGGGGTTCGGGTTTCACCCAGGCTCACCAGCGCCAATGCATACAAGCCACCACTGCCAACTTCCGTGATAAAGCGGGCCACACACATAGCAGCAAAGCTCTCTGCCAGCACTGAAAAAAGGTTACCCAGGACGATCAGGCTAATGCTGACCAAGGCGATCAGATGCCAGGTCAGACGGCGAATCCAGACTGCAGCCGTAACCGAAATACAGGCAAGGCCGATGAGGTCTGCAGAAGCCAAATAGCCGACTTGACTGCTCGAAAACCCTAAGTCGGCTGCGGCAGCGCCTACCATGAGCGGAATCAGCGTCATACCCAGGGGTGCTACCATATAAATCAACACACCTGCCATTACAGGACGGAAATCTGCCTCCCCTGCCCTATTCAAATTATGGCTCCTTACTTTTATCTATTCCAGTCACTTACTCTGAGCCTATTGATGCCAGGGATCCATCACCCTTTGTAGGTATCAACCTTATGCTGCAATCAGATTGCTGACTTTAATAATCGATTCCTGCAGCGGTGAAAAGAGCCTGCAGTGGTTGCAATTGGCGCTGGTAATTCCGCCATTTACCAATTGATGAATTATAAACCGGATGACGTACCTGAGACGCACTAGCGGTGGTAGCCGCAGCTGGGTTTTTATCGAAAGACAAACAGGCCTTATCCCAGGGCAGGTCACAATCAGCAATAAGGCGACGCGAAGCCGGCTCCTGATGCCGCACCAAATCTTCATAGGATACCGACCGGATTATTCCGGGCATTAATTTATACCAATGAGCCATCAGCTTCTGATAAGCAACAAAGTATCGGCCCAGGTCGAGCAGATGGTAAGACATGGGATAGGCATCAGCGAACAATCGTTTGTACATGGCATAGCAAGAATCCATGGCTCCTCTTTGCACGTGGATAATTTTCGCCTTGGGAAGGGCTTTGTGAATGAGGCCACAATAAAGAAAATTCAGGGGCAGCTTATCAGTAAAGCACCTATCATCGTCCACCATCGCTTTGACACTGGCCAAATAGCGCTGACCTAATTCTTCAAAATCAAGGTCTATTGTCCGTTCAATGAGCGCCGTTCGGGTCAGCTTTCCGCCGCTATCCCTGCGTGCCAGACCAGACATCTCCAGGGCAAAATTGTTAAGCTCACCCGCTGAAAAAACCTGCCCATGACTACTGATGACCCGGTCCACCAGGGTGGTGCCCGTTCGCGGCAAGCCAACAATAAAAACCACCGGCTTATCACTGGAACCAGATCTTATATTATTGAAAACAGGTGCTGAATAAGTCCGTACAATATCTTCAACTGTCTGGATATCTGTCTCCACCTTGTAGGACATGTGGCTTCGGCGTAAATCTGCACCTCTTTTCAAAAAACGAAAAGAATCCTCATAATTACCCAGGTCTTCATGTTCTTTAGCCAGAGAGAAACATAGTTTCATTTCACCTCGCCAGTCCTCTGCTGGTGCCGATATACAGGCCTTTAGATGCTCAGTTAGCTCAGCGATATGATTTCTATCCTGAGTCTGGGTGCGCAGATCTGAACGTAAGTGACAGGCTTCATAATCTGCCGGGTTCAACCGAATAGCCTGATCAAAGCAGATTTCAGAGCCATCACTATCACCAAGAAATCGTTTCACCGTGGCCAGGTTAAACTGATAAATCCCATTATCTGGTGCTTTCTCGACCGCTCTCTGGTAATAAATCTGTGCTTTCAGATAATTTCCCAGCAGAGCATAGATTCCACCCGCCATGTCCAGTAATTGCGGATCACTAGATGCAGCCGGGACCGCCTCTTCGGTCACGGTCATCGCCTCCTGCCGGCGTTGTGCTAACACCAGCGCGTTAGCTCTAGCTATATGAAACCGCGCATTGGTTGGCTGCAGAGCCAATGCCCTGGCAATGAAATCCAGGCCACTGGCTGCATTTCCCAGCCGGCAAGCAACAATGCTAGCCGCACACCAACCTTCGCCATTATGAGGGTAGTCCCTGTTCAATCGCTGGCAGGTGGCCAGCGCATCCTTCAGCTTATTCTGTTCAAGATATCGCCGCAGCATCTGCAGCAGTCGGTTTTCCTGACTGGCCATACTCGGCTTTCCTGTTCCAAAGCAAACTCAGGCCCTAGTATTTTCGACCCTGAGCCCTTACTGAACTATGATGAGCCCTGTTGCCGATACAACGCAAGGGCTCAATGCCTATCGACAGGTAATGGTACTTATCCAGCCAAGCGCATTTGACCTCAGTTCGCGCTTGATGGTGCAGCCGACCTCTGTTTACCCTTGGCTAATCAAAATCGTATGAAACTCTAACGCCAATTGAACGAGGGCGACCGATAAAACCGACATGGGAGTAAGCTCCGCGGCCATTTTGAACGCCAGTCAAACCTGCCTCATCGGTTAGATTCCTGACAAATGCTGTAATCGCTATGGCATTATTTTCCCAGGTCACAGATGCATTCCACTTACCAAAACCGTCCAGTTCCGTATAGTTACCAAAATTTTCGTTAAAATTGGTATACGCCGAACTTCGATACGATCCATTGAGGTTATAGTGTAATTCAGCACCTCGATCAAGAGGCTGATAATAGTTCAGATTGACAGACAATTGCAGTTCCGGAACACCGGGTAACGGATCTCCATTGGCAGCGATAATCGCATCTGAAAAATTCAACAATCCAGCATCCTTGCTGATTTCTGCAGACGTATAGCCAACACCGAAATCCAGGCTCAATTGGTCAGATAACTGACTGAATATCTCAAACTCAAAACCCTGGGAAGTTGCCTCCTCACCGTTTATCACTCCCGGAATACCCAGCGCACCGGCATACACATCCAGTTGAATCTGATCCCAGTTAATCTGGTAAAGGGCAAATGAATAGCGTGTATTATTACCAACTGATCCTTTAATACCTACCTCCAGATTTGTAGCCTCATCAGGTTCAAAGGTAACAAACGATGTATCGACGCCGGCAAATCCAGCAGTGGGGAAGCTATTTGCACCTCCATGCCTGAACCCTTCCGACCAGGTAAAATAGACCATGGTGGTTTCATTAACATCATAAGAGGCATTGAATTTAAACAGCTGGTCATCAAATTCGGCGCCGTTCTGAGCAGCGGTGGCGCCATTCAGATTACCATCCATTGAACAATAGCTGCCACAATACGGTAAAGCGACGACCTGGTTGGAATCAAACTCCTGCCAGAATTTTCGGAATCCTATGGTAGCCTGAAACGCGTCGGTGAAATGGTAGCTGATCTCACCAAACACCGCTTTGTCTTCAAAGCTAAGTTGCCGATCCTGGTAATAGGCTCCCGTGTAAGGGGGGGTTCTGTCTGAAAAAGTATTCAGCACATCAAGGAAAGTTCCCAGGCCATAATATATATCCGGAACTGACGCCAACCAGTCCTCGTAACTATAATCAACATCATGGACTTCAAGCTCGGAATCGCTGTCATGATAATATAGGCCAAGTACCCAGTCCCAATCACCGTCCCCATTTGAAGCCAGACGAAACTCCTGGGTGACAGATTCATAATCAGCATCAGCTTCGGTTAGAAAAGCCAGTCTTGGCGATCCAAAATAGGCAAGACCGCCGGTCGCTTCATCAATTGATTCATATAAATTGGAAATATCGTTAGAGGCCGAAATAGTTGTTTCGGTAGACGATGTTGACGAACTGAAGGTGGCAAACCCTAGATCAGATTCCACCTCCAAGCTAATCACATCCGCTTCAAAGTCTCCCGGCGTCAAAAACC
>JABIZD010000157.1 GCA_018666555.1 Gammaproteobacteria bacterium | reverse complement strand
GGGCTTTTAGCTTTTGTATTTGGTTGGCTGGCTTTTCGTTCCAGGGTATCAGGCGTTTATCTCTCTATTATGACCCAGGCGTTGACGTATGCATTAATGTTGGCTTTCTTCCGGAACGAAATGGGCTTTGGTGGTAATAATGGCTTGACCGATTTCAAAGATATTCTGGGTGCGAGCTTGCAGGCGGATACTACACGGGTGCTGTTATTTGTCAGTTCAGCGGTTGCCCTGGCGACCGGCTATTTATTGTGTCGCTATATTGTCACGTCTAAACTAGGTCGTGTTGTTACTGCTGTTCGTGATGCCGAAGCTCGTACGCGGTTCATTGGTTATCAAGTTGAACTCTATCAGGTATGGATTTTCACGGTGTCAGCTGTGATTGCCGGCATTGCCGGTGCATTGTATGTACCGCAGGTAGGGATTATTAATCCGAGTGAGTTTCAACCCCTTAATTCAATCGAACTGGTTGTCTGGGTTGCACTGGGCGGTAGAGGAACCCTGTATGGTGCAGCGTTAGGTGCTGGGTTGGTTAACTATTTTAAGACCGTCTTAACGGGTGCATTACCGGAAGTTTGGTTATTTGTACTGGGTGCCCTTTTTGTAGTGGTGACGGTACTGCTACCTAAAGGGGTGGTTGGAATGTGGAATCAACTAACGAATAGAGAATCCAATGGCCAATAACACGGTTGATAGGACCGATGCGCCTATTGATACAGGCGTTATTGCGGCATCAGGTCATTTTAGTTTTCTCTCTAAACTGCCCACTAGAGAAGAACTGGTCACCAACAACGGAGTGATTCTGTACCTGGAAGATGTCACCCTCAGTTTTGATGGTTTTAAGGCCCTTAACGAACTGACCCTGTTTGTGGAAGTCGGTGAGCTCAGGTGTATTATTGGCCCAAATGGAGCCGGTAAAACGACTCTGATGGATGTTATTACTGGTAAAACTCGTCCAGATTCCGGCTCTGCCTTTTTTGGGCAGACCATTGATTTACTGCAAATGTCAGAGCCGCAGATTGCATCTCTCGGAATTGGACGTAAGTTTCAGAAGCCGACGATTTTTGGACAACATGCCGTATTTGAAAACCTTGAGCTGGCGATGAAGTCTGATAAGCGCGTATGGACTACATTGTTCAAACAGTTAACGGGGCAGGAAAGAGACCGGATAGACGAAGTGCTGCAGTTGATTGGGTTAATTGATTTTCCGAACAAGATGGCAGGCTCGTTATCTCATGGACAGAAGCAGTGGCTTGAAATTGGCATGTTGCTGATGCAGGACCCGTTATTGCTGCTGGTCGACGAGCCCGTTGCAGGTATGACCCAGCAGGAGTCAGAAGCGACCGCGGAGCTATTGACCAGTCTCGCCGGTGAGCATTCTGTTGTCGTAGTGGAGCATGATATGGAGTTTGTTCGGTCGATTGCCAGTCAAGTGACGGTTTTGCATGAAGGTAGTGTGCTGGCGGAAGGTGCCTTTGATATCGTGCAACAGGATCCTAAAGTTCGCGAAGTCTATCTGGGGTCAGGTTGATGTTAGTCGTTGAAAATGTTGATCAGTCCTATGGCCAGTCTCAGACTCTGTGGAACGTCAATATGAGGGTAGAAGCAGGCAGTTGTGTCAGTTTGATTGGCAGGA
This sequence comes from Gammaproteobacteria bacterium, assembly GCA_018666555.1. GTDB lineage: Bacteria > Pseudomonadota > Gammaproteobacteria > Pseudomonadales > Azotimanducaceae > UBA9926. The sequence continues at coordinate 16,773 of JABIZD010000157.1, read as the reverse complement.
ATGGTGTGGGTAAAACGACACTGCTTAATAGCGTCATGGGATTGCTCAAAATAGATTCGGGTACCCTGCTCTTTGAGGATAATGACCTTGCTCGCTTACCGGCGGAACATAGAGCCTCGTTACGGATTGGCTATGTCCCTCAAGGACGGATGATCTTTCCTTTACTGACCGTTAAAGAAAACCTGCTCACAGGCCTGGGTAACCTGCCAAGATCAGAGCGTGTCCTGCCTGACTCTATTTTTGAATTGTTTCCTGTACTCAAGACGATGATGCAGCGCAGAGGGGGTGATCTTTCTGGAGGTCAGCAACAACAGTTGGCTATTGCCAGGGCGTTGGTATTAAAACCTAAATTTTTGATCCTGGATGAACCGACTGAAGGTATCCAGCCTAATATTGTTGAGGAAATTGGGGATGTCATTATCAGGCTGAATAGGGAGTTGGGCTTAACGGTCCTGGTGGTTGAGCAGAAGCTTCCTTTTGTCCGCAGAGTGGCCAGTCATTTCCATATCATGAGTAAAGGTGCGGTGGTTGCTTCTGATGTAATGAGTGGGTTAACTGAATCACTGATCAAGGAACACCTTTCAGTTTAAAGCTGGCTCAAGTAACAACTGCAAAACATCCAGGATTGTCTCCAGGCAAGCTGGACCGGTTAACCAGCGGTGGGCAATGCAAAGTGATCGTAAATTCTGTCGGCTGACAAGGTGCTGATGAAACCTTATAGCCGGTAATTTTTGTTTGACAAGTTGCCAGGTTACCGCCATAGAGTGAAAAAATAGACTGCCCAACGTAGCTAATGCCTAAACTTCTGCAGCAAAAATAGTTAAGCTCTGCGGGTAACTATCGATCATGGGTAATGATAAAGGGGTTAACAGATGCGCTGGCTTACCGGTTTTATTGTGTTTGGAATCGCTTATGCGATCATGGTTTCTGCCTTCTTTGTGAAGAATTGGCCAACGCTTGAACAGCCTCGATTATACGGCACCCTGGAGCAACAGCTTGCTGTCGATTCCCGCTCCGCTGTTATCAGTATTGAAAAAAATCCTCGGACAGGCACTCAAGGGCAGCGTTATGTTATGAGCCAGTCTGGCTCTCTTGCTGAAGGCAGCCTGAGCTGGAAAGTCATTGTCCCAAACGGCGATACCATTGTCTTTGATCAAACAACGTCAGAGGATCTTGCTAAAAAGGTTGCTGAAGAATACGTTGGCTTGCTACAAGCGCGGGTTGATCGGCTTGATAAAGACCTTAAGGTTCAGATGTTTTTTGTGATTGTGATTCCTATCACATTGCTGATTTTATTTGCCTTTTTATCCAGGTGGATTTGGAATCGTATTCCTAAGATGGGCTAGTTACTGGCCCAGCAGTTCAGTCTAGGTAATATAGTTGCTTGTTAATTAGGCACTTCAGTATTGATTAGGGAACACTAACCGGTTCAACATTAAAGCTCTCTTGTGTAGTTCAGCTGAGATTTTTACAAAGGCTCAGCTGATATTTAATGTCTATTTCCGTAAAGAAGTATTCAGCGTCTGAAGGACGGGTATAGAAATCGGTAGTTATCTGCAGGGTTCAGATTGGTATTAGTGATAAGTATAAAAAAGCGGCCTCGTTAAGCCGCTTTTTTACAAAGGACTGACACAGAGTGAAAAAGTGCATCGCTTGTTTGCCAATCAAGGGCTTCTAGTGTGAAGCGATTATTACGCGCGCCAATCAGGTAGACAGCGTTAGCTGCGACACTGACTGTGGGGACTGAACTAGGTGAACTGACCTTGGTATTGATCCAGCTGTTGTTCAGTTGACCAGTGGCAGTATCCTACCTACTGTACGCCGTAAGGTTGATGTCTGGGATTGCTGCCGAGAAGGCTGATCAGTAATGCAGGAAGGTTCTTGAGTATATTGTTTACCACCATAGCGCCATAGCCATAGACCACCACGGATTGCTGTGACTGTATAGCGGCGACCTGCAATCTCCCATATGTACTGCCATTGATCCGGCTACACGGCGATCAGGTGATGCTTTAAGTCCTGCCAGTCATGGGGAATGTCATTACGCCAGAATAGCACCCCATTCATTCTGGGCTCTCCATCGGTAATGACGACGAACTGATCTTCACTACCGAATCCCATCAGGGAAGGGGTGGCGTCGGTGCCATCACCAGTGCCATTTGGATAGCCAGTAGTCCAGGCTCCGTTGGTCGAATCCGTGGATAATTTCTCCGGTCCAGATTACCCTATGCATATGAGCCTGGGAGGCGTTATAGATACCGTTGCCTGTGTCTATGGCTAAAGCGTTTCTCACCCAGCCTTTGCCAACTGGGCCGGTGGCTTTTGCTTCAGCTCCCTGACTGTGCTGCATGCGAAGCATGTGATGTTCGCTGAAGGCCTGGCGCACGGCTATCACCCAACCGTGTTCGGTTACCGCCACGAGCCGACCGCCGAAGGTCATATTGAGGCCCAAAACCGGGCCAGTCACTTGCGCCGGTAGCTGGGACCTGGCTTTGACTGCGATCTCTGAGGTTGAGTCGTTAGGGTCGGCGTCAGCATAGGCCGTTATAAAACCCTGTCTATTAGCTATGAAGTAGGTTTGGTCACGGCTGAGTAAGATATAGAGATTGGCCAGATCTCGAAGTTTGTTCATTTCCTGGAAAGCTCGTACAAGCGCTAACGGACCGTCGTTGTTTTTTCAAATGCCCTGATTGAAGCGTCTGCTCTGGCTTCATCAAAGATGTCAACTTGAGGAAAGAAGTAGGTATCCAGGAGCTCATAGGTGTCGTGGTCGATTTTAACGATTGGGTCGATGCCGTTGCTCCAGAAAACCCTGCGTCCATCAGCGTAAATGCCTGACACAGTTGTACCGAAGTGACCTGGACTAACAGGCTCGTAACTGATCTCATTTGCGGCAAGATGTCGGGATTCACCCCTGGGATCGGCCTGGGGAATAGTGTTTTGTTGAGCCGGGTCACCTGCGCCATTAGCTAACTAGAGTCAGCCAGATGTAGGTAGGTTGCGAGGTGGCAGGTTGCCTGCGTGGGCGGTTATTGACGCTAAGGAATAAGTTAATAGAGCGGCTGAAAAGGTTGTTTGCTTGCACGAGTAGGCTAACAAAAGCCTGCTAATTAGTTGCGAAGGCATAGCCCAGCCAGATACCACTTGGTTTCACAATCGTAAACTAGGCGGCCTCTTTCGCCGTGTTGCTGGTCAAGTAGCTTTTCGAGCCCCGGAGGTGGCATGCCGGGTGCAGCATGGTCCTGCAGGGTTTCCAGGGGTCGTGGATAGTTTGCCCAGTCTCTAGGAGCACGCCATCCTGGTGGCGGCATGAGATGGGAGCGTGTCCCGTTGATTGGATAAAGAGCTCGCCAGGCGCGAATACGGGCGGCTAGATCGGCCACTACGGCGGGTTGGCTTTCGGCCAGGTTATTGTATTCGTATGGATCCTCGGATATACGAAAAAGATGATTGGTTAGATTTGTGGTGAGTTGATCCTGATCAATTTCCTGTACCAGTTTCCACTCGTCGTTAAAGATAGTTAGATTGAAATGGCCGTAAATCGGTGTTTCAGAAGCAAAGAAAACATAGTCGTCGCGAGCAGACGGCATGCCGTCTGAAATGGCTGGCCAAAGGCTGCGGCCATCTAATGGGAAACCTTCGAGCAAAGGTATATCAGCGGCGTCTGCCAGGGTTGGCATAATGTCCATAACGGTCATTATGCTACTCATTTTTCTTCCGGAAACCAGCTTCTCGGGCCAGCGAATTAGCGATACTACTCGAATACCACCTTCAAAAGTTTCGCCTTTGCCACCCCTTAAGGGCGCATTATCAGCGCCTCCAACAGAATAGGCAGCGCCGCCATTGTCGCTGAAGAAAACGATAATGGTATTATTTGCGATGCCCTCGTTGTCGAGGGTGCTAAGGACTTGACCAATCGCCTGGTCCATGGCATCTACCACTGCGGCATACATAGGCCGAGCGCTTGGACGAAGCATGAGAGACGCTATCCTGCGAGTACCATCCGTTTGAGCGCTGCGAGCCGGTGCCAGGTCAGTATTGATGTCTTTGTATTTGTCCTGAAGCGCTTGCGGTGCATCCAGGGGGGTATGCGGTGCTAAAAAGGGCAGGTATAAAAAGAAGGGTTTGTCAGGATCCCTTTCGCGGATATAGCGTGATGCTTCTTCGGCGAGTAGGTCGGTTTCATATCCCTGGTCATTAATAGAGATCCCATTTAGCTGAAAATCCTTACCTTCCTGGTTTGCAAATGGTGGGTAATATCCTACCTCGGTGTGCAAGTGACCATAAAAATGTTCAAAGCCGCGATTGTTCGGGTGAAAGGTCTGTTGAGCGTGACCGAGATGCCATTTGCCTACCATGGCAGTCTGGTAACCTGCTGCCAGGAAGCTTTGAGGCAGGAACTTCTCGTCCGGATGTACACCGGTATTGTCCCAGGGGAGAATCACCCCATAGCCTACGCCGAGGCGCATTGCATTTCTGCCCGTCATGAGTGCTGCACGAGTTGGCGAACAGATTGGCGTAGTATAAAAACGGTCCAGCGTCACGCCCTCCTCAGCCAGCTTGTCCAGGGAAGGCGTATCTATGTCGCCACCGTGAAATCCGACATCATTCCAGCCCAGGTCATCAGCCACGATAATGATGACATTGGGCCGTTCCTGGCCATTGGCGGTGAGCAGAAGGCTACTAAGTAATAGAAGACTACACGGTAGTAAAAGACTAGGTGCTAATAAAAGGCGGAGAATCTTCACAGGTTTTTTACCTGTTCAGGAGTGGGTGTAATAAGAGAAGGAACCAGAAAATTCTGGAGCATTTGCCTGAGTTGGATTGGATTATTGGCAATTGGAAAGTTAACTCGCTGGAACGAAACTACAATAAATGTGCACCACTCAACATACTTGTTCAATGTGATACCGACTCGTAACCTGCCGAGTCCCTTGGCACGTTCATAGGTTGGCTGAGAGCAGGCCAGTCCGACTTTGGTAAAGGTGGCAAGCGACAGGTTGACGCGGTTATATAATTGCCGGCTGTTATCCGTAAATAGCAAGCGCAATGCCCGGCGACGGTGCAGCTGCTCAATGAACCAGGCCATGTCGTCTACAATTTGCGCAGCGATATCCACTTGTTCATAGCTTTGTGCATCGAAATCAGCCATCAGCGACTCAAAGTCCTGCAGTACAGCCTGGTTAAGGACATCGTCAGCATCTTTGAAGTGCCGATAAAAAGTGGTTCTACCTAATCCAGATGCCTCAATAATGGCGCTTACAGTGGTGTTTTCTGCTCCCTGCGAATGATAAAGCGTAATGGCTGCTTCAAGGATAGTACGCCGCGTCAGTAGGGTTCTTTGCATTAGCCCAGTAGATTGAAGGCCTGTATTGGTCGCCACAGTCGTTAACTCAATTTAAAGGAACAAAATAGCAAATATTATTCCGATTAGCTATTGTATAGGAACATTTTTGTGTATTCTGTTCTTTATCTATGTGGCTATAAGATACCGAATTTTATTGAAACTACTATCTGATCCGATCGAGAGTAAGCATTATGACCAGTCCATTTTGTAATGTATTAGATCCTGAGTTATTTGCCGAGGGGCTGCCTTTGGAGATACTCAGGGAACTGAGTGCGGCAGGACCCGTATTATGGATTGATGATCCTCTAACCAAGGTGCCCTACTGGTTGATTACGCAAAGAGAAGAGCTGGATTTCGTTGAGCGTAATAAGGCGCTGTTTTCGTCTCAAGCGCGAAGTGCCATGCCCATGGAAGACCCCCAGGATATGGTTGATAACGTCATGGCCAAGATGCTGATCAATATGGATGAGCCACGGCATATGAAAATGCGGCAGATAGTGCGCCATGCATTCAGTCCTGGCGCTGTGGCTGAAATACTGCCCTTCCTGGAGACTCGCGCTAAAGAAGTCGTAGATACGATCGCCCATCGTGGTCAATGTGAGTTTATTAAAGATGTGGCAGCAGAATTGCCATTATTAACAATCTGTTACCTGATGGAAGTCCCTGCAGAAAATAGGCAGCAGGTATTCGACTGGACAAACACCATGATGTTTATCCAGGACCCAGATGCTTCAGAAGGCCAAGATGCGGCACTAGAAGCCTCTATGCAACTGATGCAATACGCTCTGTCTCTAAAGCAGGGCTTAACCCACGCCAGTGCCAATACCGTGACCGGACGGTTAGCTAGCGGAGAAATCGACGGGGAACCAATATCTGATGAGGATTTTATGTGGATGTTCCTCATGGTAATCACGGCGGGTAACGAAACGACTCGGTCGGGGATTGCGCAGGGTATGCGCCTGTTGATGGAACACCCCGAACAGTTGCTCTGGTTGCAGCATAACCTTGATAAAATTCCTGATGCAGTCGAGGAGATGTTGCGTTTTAACGGTCCGCTTATTTCTATGCGTCGAACGGCCATGGCAGATGTGCAAGTTGGCAGTGCCCAGATAAAGAAAGGCGATAAAGTGGTTCTGCATTACGCAACGGTAAATTTTGATGAACAGGTATTTGGTGAGGACGCCCACAAATTTGATGTCACCCGGGCAGCTCGACAACCAGGCCTTGCGAGAGATTTGCGCAGTTTTGGCACAGGTTCACATTATTGCCTGGGTACTCACCTTGCCAGGCAGGAAATGCAAATTATGTTCGCCGAACTGCTACCGAGGATTCGGCAACCAAAATTAGCAGGTCCAGTCAGGTACATGCGTTCCTTCTTTCTCAGTAGTATTCGCGAGATGCCTATCACATTTGAGTCTGTTTAATCACAAGGAGCGTTCCATGAGTGATGCCCAACCACAAGGTAATCCAGGAGACATACTTAACTGGCCCATGCTGAAAATCGTGTATCGAACCGATGAGCAGTGCATTTCTGCACTGTTGCCGCCAGGTCTCAGTCCTGCTAGTGAGCCCCTGGTAACACTGACGGTCTACAATTTTCCAGTCCAGAATGAGCCTGAGTTAGGACTGGTAATGAATGTTGCAGCCACATATGACGGCATTGAAGGGGACTATGCCTTGGGTTATGCCATTGATCAGGAGCAGGCCGTCTATATCAGTCGAGAACACTGGGGACAGCCGAAATATCTTGCCGATATTCGCTATTTTCGATTGATGGATCAGGTTGAGGCAATGGTGACTCATAAAGGCTATACATTTGTTGAATTCAAAGGTGCTGTGAGTTCCACTGATGGACCAGGGGAAGTTTTTGAAACCAATGAATGGTGGATTAAAAGTGCTCGAGCTGTGAGCATGCAGCCTGGTGAATTTGACCTTCCGCCGCAGGTAGTTCGCGTTTATGCCAAGTATCGTACGGCTTTTCGACAGACGCTTAGCGGTGAGCTCGTTTTACGCGAAAGTCCCTGGGATCCCCTTGCTCAGTCATTGCCGATGCTTGAACAGGTCGATGCCTATCTTTGGTGGCCGGAGTTTCTAGACCGACAGATAACGACAGCTGGTCCATTAGATGCACAAGGTTTCTGGCCTTTTGCAGATACCATTGGCGGGACTCGCTTTCCTGGAGTACAGGGAGGTCCTAAGTAAGGATTAGTAGATGCAGGATTTTACTGACAAATTGGTTGTGATTACGGGTGCTGCCAGTGGGGTTGGTCGCTCACTCGCCGTCGCTATGGCAGAAGCCGGTGCACGAGTGTTGGCTGCCGACATTGATGGTGCAGGCTTGCTGGAAACCAAAGCCGCACTCGATGCCAGAGGAGCTGTCAGTTATACCAGTGAGTGTGATGTTACCAGTCAAGCCAGTGTTGATGCGTTGGCTGCCAGAGCATTTGACGAGTTGGGTGGCGTGCATCTGGTTTTTGCTAATGCTGGTATCGCTGCTGGCGAAGCTGGGCCATTGTGGGGTTACGCAGAAAGTGATTGGAAGTGGACCTTCGACGTTAACCTTTGGGGAGTCGTTCATACTATTAATGCCTTTATGTCGCGATTGCAGGATCAGGCCGACGAGGCCCACTTTGTTATAACAGGCTCAGGCAATGGAGCGTTTATCGTCTATCCGGACCAACCGGTTTACACAGCGACTAAAGCAGCTGTGCAGGCTGTCACCGAAGCCCTGTATCTGCAGACTGCGGCACAAAACAGCCCAGTCAAGGTGCACGCTTTATTTCCCGGTCCGTATATTGTCGACACTGGGATTTTTGATTCCGATCGAGTCCGCCCAGAGCGTTTTGCTAAAAGCGCGGATGCGCCTGATTCCGGTATTCATTCGGCTGATGACATGCGTCAGATGATGGAAGACTACGGCATGGAACTGAAAACAACCCATCCGGATGAGGTTGCGCAAATGGCATTGAAAGGTATCCGCGAAGACAAATTCTGGATAATGTCTCTTAACCCCGGTAGTGAATCACAGATCAAAGCACGAATGGACGCTATCCTCCATCGTCAGAACCCACCGATACCCTCATTGGGTTAAGGAGCATATTATGGAACTTCCCATTCCCTTTGGCTGGTACGCAGTAGCCTATAGTGACGATCTAAGTCCTGGTGACGTCCAGCCGATGTATTATTTTGATGAGCACATGGTGTTATTTCGAACTGATTCGGGTAAAGCAACCGTTATGCAGGCACATTGTCCTCATCTGGGTGCTCACCTTGGTCATGGTGGTAAAGTGACCGGTGATCGCATTGCCTGTCCGTTTCATGCCTGGGAATTTAATACTCAGGGCGAATGTGTAAATGTACCTTATGCGACCAGTATCCCGAAGCAGGCGCAGGGAAAACAATGCCTATACAGCTATCCCGTGCAGGAGCGCAATCGAATGATATGGGCCTGGTATCATCCCAGGCAATTGCCACCTTTATTTGATCTTGACGATATAGCTGAGCTACAAAATCCTGGCTGGAGCGATTATGACCTCTATGAGTGGGAGATAAATTCCTGCATTCAGGAAACTGGAGAAAATGGTGTTGATATCGCCCATTTTGTCTACGTTCATAGCGCTCGTGAAATGCCTAAAGCAAAGATCAGCCTCGATAAACATCGACGAGAAACGGATATGATTACTCGTGGGCCGGCTATTGATGAATTAGGCAACCTTGATTTTGATAAACTCGAGGACAGCCACCTGACCAGTAAGAACTGTGGTCCTGGAATGACGACGCAGGTATTCAGCAGGGCTTTTAAAACGATCATGCTGGGAACAGTCATACCGATAACCAGCAGCCGTCTTAAATTGCGGTTTGCTTTTAGTAAACCAACCGATATTTCTGACATGTTTAACATCCTGACGGACGGTATGATTGCTGAAATAGTCCGTCAGGTCCAATACGATATCCCGATTTGGGAGAACAAGGTGTATCGAGAATCACCGTTGTTATGTAACGGCGATGGACCGATTGCAAAATATCGTCAGTGGTTCAGTCAGTTCTATGATGAACCCGATGCCGATATCATAAGGAGTGTTCCTTTTTCTGATAATGTGAAGACAGCAGGCCGGGAGTAATGCGCATGGACCGATATACAGTTATTTCGTCAGATTGTCATGCTGGACTACCACCAGCGGCTTATCGGGATTATCTAGACCCCCAGTTCAGAGAGACTTTCGATATGGCCCTGCCAATGCAGAAGGCTATGACGGATAAATCAGAACAGATATTCCTGTTGAAAGAGATTAATGATGATTGGCGAGCAGGCGTGGAAGCTCACCTTTCGGGTGCCTGGGACTATCAGCAGCGTTTGAATGTTTTGGATGGGGATGGCATCGCGGGCGAAATTATTTTTCCGGATGGGATTACCCAGCAGAATTCTCCTCCATTTGGGGCTGGTCTCTCCTTGCCCACGCAAAACATTGTCGCCGAATTGCAATGGGCTGGAGCCAGGGCTCATAATCGCTGGCTGGCTGAATTGTGTGCGAAAAATCCGCAGCGCCACTTTGGTGTTGCGGTGTGTCCGTTGCTTTGGGATATTGATGAAGCCATCAAGGAAGTGCAGTTCGCCTCTGAAAATGGATTGGGAGGGGTGTTAATTCCGCTCTTGACCCAGGGCTTCAAACCCTATCATCATCCGCATTATGATCCGTTCTGGCAAGCTTGTGAGGATTGTGGCGTGATCGTTTGTTTTCATTCCGGTGCGGCACCGATGGATGAATTTTTTGGTGAAGGTTTCCCCGAAAGTGATCAAAGCCAGTATCCTGGTGCAGTCGGTATTTACATATCTGAGGTTTTTTTCTGGACCTACAGGCCACTTATTTTCATGCTGTGGGGAGGTGTTTTCGAACGATTTCCAGAGCTAAAGGCAAGTATCACGGAAACAGGCCAGGGCTGGTTGTTACCACCGATGTTGCGAATGCTTGATCACCATTTTTCGGATAACGAGTTCTCAGAAAAATTGGGGGATTATCGTGGTCACTTGTCTATGTCTCCGACAGCCTATTTCAGAAGGAACTGTGCCGTTGGGGCATCTTGTATGCCTCGCGCAGATGCGGAGATTCGCCATGATATGGGTGTTGAGCAGATTATGTGGGGCAGTGATTATCCTCATCCAGAAGGAACCTGGCCCTATACTCGTGAGCGCATGATTGAAACCTTTAAAGCGCTTCCAGAGGATGATGTGACGGCAATGCTGGGTGGCAATGCGGTAAAATTTTATGGTTTTGACGAAGCATCTATGAATGCAATTGCTGCTGAAATAGGACCGTTGTGCGCAGATTTTACTGCCTGAACTGCGGCCGCTCGGCCTGACAATAATCTGCAGGCCAGATGAGTAGGGTCCCTTAGTGAGTGTCCTGCAGCAGACAAGAGACCAGCAGGTTTGCATAGAAAGCGTGACGATGAAGATGATCTCTCCAGCAAACCTGGAATATCTTAGTCGTACGGCGCAGCTAACTCTCGTCAACCTTGCGACCACATTGTTGCCGGATACCGGTTTTCGCTGCATTAGAGCTTTTCAAGGAAAAGCGGGATTCTGCCCTTGTGCGCTCGGTTTGATCATGAACCGCTGGGAAGCGATATGACCTTGCATTCGAACAAACCTGGTGGAGAGAGGGCCAGTAGTTTGTCGGTTGCATTGAGCCAATTTTATGGTGTTCGGGCTTATCCAGTGGTTGCCATTAATGCTGCTGGTTACAGGTGGTTTCTTGTGTGGTGTTGGCAGGTTTTTTACCGTGAGGGTCTACCAGGCATGAAAATTGGTTTTATTTGTGTAAATTGTTGCTCTAATGGCGTCTCTACGTGGAAATTTTGAGTCGATTCTTGCATGATGCAGCCATGCTAAAACTCGTCGCCTTCAAATCGTTTTTCTACTCTCTATTTATGGTGAGTTGCCTTACTACGGGACCTGTATCAGCGGGAGGGGGACTGGTGCTGGAAGATGATGTTTGCATACTAACGATTGATTTCTATAGTGCTCATTTTACTGCTTACCAACCAGAAACCCGGGGTGATAAGCAGTTCTGTAAGGAGTTTCCTGACACGGGACTGACCATCATCGTGCTGGATTATTTGCATCAAAGTCTGAAACTAGTGCCAGTTGAACTGCGAATAATAAAGGATGTTACCGGCCTGGGACGGTTTGCTAAAATCGAACATGTGCAGGCCCTTGGAGATCTCGATACTCATACCGTTTTTTATCAGCCACCTGTGGTGCGGCCGAATGCATCTCTGTCCATTGAACATGCGTTTGCCAATGAAGGCAGCTATATTGGTATTATTACCGCAGCCCACCCCACGTTAGACACCTTCTCAACGGCAATCTTTCCTTTTGAGGTAGGTGCCGGCCAGTTTGATTACACCTGGTTAATAATATTAGTCGTAGCAGCAGCTCTCTTATTTTGGCTGAGAATGTATCGAGGCTCCGCCGAATGATGAACAAGAAGCTAATGGCTGGTGCGGTTCTTCTGGCACTGGTTTGCTGGCCGCCGCAGTGGTATCCAATGTCGGTAAGGCTACAACTGACTCAGTGGTTTGGAGCATCTTCCTATCGCCCACTACCCTCTTCAACCGATACTGCTGTCCAGCCAGTTGAATCGTTTTGCCCCGAGGACCCTGAGGCCTGGCGGGCACGGCAGACCATCGAAAATGTCGATATTGCTGAATCAGCGAGTTGTGTGGCTGATAATCCTTTTGCCATCGCGGCTTTTGTAAGAGGGACTAATAATGTTTCTCAGCAAACGCTACTGAGAAGCGGATTGTCGGCCGATGCGGTTACCAAGGGTCGAGACCTTGATGGAGATGGAGACCCTGATGAGATTCATATTCGGCTGGAGGTCGCTGAACTTAATGGCGGTTCTGGGGTTGTCCAAGGCCCTGTAACTCGCTATGAATTAGCGCCAGGCATACGGCCCGGGATATGGGTATTTTCGCCAAAATTTGTCGGTATGTCGGTTGAAAATTTTGAATCGAATATAGCCAGGCCAAGTCTGCGGCTGCCTTCCCCTGTGATTCGTGTTGAACAGGGTGATCGGGTCAAAATCACCCTCGAGAACAGCCATTACATGCCTCATACACTGCATTTGCATGGTACCGATCACGGCTTTATTGATGCTGGCGGAGAAGGCAATGATGGTGTGCCGATAACCAGTGAAATCCCGGTTTTGCCAGGCCAGGCGAGAACGTACGAATTAACACCGCGGCAGACTGGCACCATGTTTTATCACTGTCATGTGCAGCCACATGTACATGTGATGATGGGCTTGCAGGGCCTGTTTGTGATTGAACAGAATCGTCCTAACAATGCTTTGCAGACCATGAATATAGGAGCAGGACTGGTGCGGGTACCCTCGGCTTCGTCACGGCAACACTATGACCGGGAATATGATCTGCATTATCAGGATTTTGATAAACAGTTAGGAGAACGCGTGCAAGATGACAATGATCCACGCTTGATAACCCGTTCCATGCACCGGGAATACGATATTACCGATGCAAGTATGGATTATTTCACTCTCAATGGGCGTTCTTTTCCTTATACTTTCAGGGAGTCATTGCTGGTTGGTAACGATGATGAGGTCATTAAATTAAGGGTCGTTAATGGTGGTGCAAAAGGCATTGCTCTGCATACTCATGGCCACAAATTTACCATTACCCACCGAGATGGTGTTGCCCTGCATGAAAATGCAAGAAGTATTCAGGATGTGGCATGGCTGGCAACATCACAACGCCTTGATTTGACATTAACCCTTAAGAACGATGGCTTGCACAGTTATGGCCCAGGAATCTGGCCGTTTCATGATCATCAGTACCAGGGTATTACCAACGATGGTATAGGCCCTGGAGGCAACATCAGTGCCATCGTATACAGACCATATCTCGATGCCAGAGGCTGGCCCGCTACTAAAGGCGTTTCCTGGCAGCCGTATTTTTCGGAGGCCTATTATCGAAAAGAAATCCCAATTTGGGAGTCTTATGCGCCGGGCTTATTTTCCGATACGGGTACTGACTGGTTATTATTGGCTCGCCTTTTAGGTCTGAGTGTCGCCTTTGCATCTTTAGCGGCATTGGTTATACAGCCATGGTTAGCAGGTCGCATGAAATGAGAGTGTTTACGGTCTTCTCAGCTGTCTTGTTATTGATGGCGTCAATGATGATATTCGGCCAGACTCCTGACCACACTGACCACACTGACCACACTGACCACACTGACCACACTGACCACACTGACCACACTGACCACACTGATCTCGCCTCCGATGATAGCAGCCATTCCGACCATGGCATGATCATTGACGAAGATGGCGCTGTAATGAATCAAAACTTTAATCAACTACCTCGGGGCTGTACTCAAATCAGTCGCGATCAGGAGTTTACGGTTTACGCTGGAAGCCGCTACGCTAGTGCTGAACCAGGCATGATTTTTGGTATGAGTGAGTATGAATTTGCAGTTGAACCGTGTAGCCGGGTTACCGTGACTTTTGTTAATGAAGATGATGTTCGGCACCAATGGATGGTGCATGGTCTACCCAAATACCTTTATCCAGCGGGTATGTTTCATATTGAAGCTTCAGGTGGTCGAACTAAAACAGGGTCTTTTATTGCTCCCAGTGAAAATCAAAACTACCTCGTGCATTGTGATTTAGCACAGCACATGGAGAAGGGCATGCGTGCCCAACTGGTAGTTGGATCAGGAAGTGGCGATATTTGGGGTGTCAGTGGTATTAGTGATAATTTTTATCGCGCAGATTATTTGCCTGGTTTCACCTTCCAACTGCTGCTCATTTTTTCCGTGGCGATTTTTGGTTTTCTTGTTCTGTTCATGAACCGAGCCAGAGATTAGTCTGAATGGGTTGCGTTCTGTTCAGCTAATTAATTATCTGCTTTGCTGCCAGGGTTTTTAGTTCTAGTTCGGAAAGGTCTAATTTAGATGACAGGATTGCATGGGTCTGTTGCCCCAGGGCGGGAGCAGTGTTGCTGGTACTAATATCGGTATTGGCGAATTTGAAGGGTGGATTCTGAATCAGAAAATTGCTGGTTGCATCTGAGAACCGATTGAAGGATTCACGCTCAATTAATTGAGGGTGGCTAAACAGATCAGCAGGTGAATTATAAATACTGCAGGGTACCTCATGCTGATTGAGTTTTTGCTCACACTCTATAGCAGTGAATTCGCTCGACCAGGCTTCGATTTGGGCAATGAAACTGGTGATGTTTTTTGCTCTTTCCCCTAGCTGATATCGTTTGTCAGTCAGCACATCTGGGCGCTGGATAGCCTCGCACAAGCAACGAAGGTTCTTAGCTGAGACGATACAAATCGTGACGAAGCCATCTTTTACCCGGATGGGGTGAAACCCTCCTGGAGCGGGTGGGTTGTCAAGTTGGGCATTTTGAATCTGGCCGGGAATCAACATCATCATAGATTCCATCATAGTGACATCGATATAATCTCCCTTACCCGTTTTTTCCCTACCTAATAAAGCGGTTTGTATCGCTCCAAAGGCATAGGCACCGGTCAGCATATCTGCAACCATGATCCCCCAGACGGGTGGCGGTTGATCAATTTCTGGCTGTGCGGCTGTAAATACGGCGTCAAAACCGCTGGCTGCGTGAGCAATGGGCGCATAAGCAGCATGATGTACGAAGGGTCCGGTTTGGCCAAAGCCAGAGATCGAGCAGTAAACCAGATCATCTCTGTCCTGTGTCAGTGAAGCATAATCAAGACCAAATTTCGCCATGACCCCTGGGCGGTAATTTTCGATGACGATATCAGCATCCTCGGCCAGTTTTCTTGCCAATCCTTGCCCTTCATTACTATTTAAGTTGATAGCTGCGCTCTGTTTGCCAGCATTGAAATGAGCGAATAAACGACTATTACCAGAGGGTCCGCGGATCACATCCCCGCCAACGGTAGGTTCGATTTTTATCACGCTGGCGCCGCAGTCCGATAATAGTCGGGTGCAAATAGGACCAGCAAAAACTGCAGAAAAGTCTAATACTTTATAGCCTTGTAACGGCTTTGGAGAGTGCTTGCCTGCGGGCTCTTTTTGCATAGCTTTTATCGTTTGTTATTTGACAATCAGGCCAGGCAGTATGGCATAGGTTGTGATGGTAGGTGTAGCGCAGATTTTGCTTCGACTGTGCTATGGCTTATTTTTAGATTATGCTGGCATTAATATACAAAAGCCTGCACAGGGTCAGTTGGCTTCGGTTGCACTGCTCTTCGAAAAGATAGGGTCCTAACGCGGGTAAAAAAGGAAATATACTATGTTTGCGATTACACAACTATTAACTAGGGCGGCACAGGTCAATGCTCAGGGTCTGGCTACTGGTGATAACGATCGCCAGCAGACCTGGTCGGAATTACTCAATAAAGTCAGATGTTTTGCTGGCGGGTTGCGTAAGCTTGGTGTTGAGTCAGATGTCTGTGCTGCTATTTTAGCGTTAAATAGTGACCGGTATTTTGAATTTATGTTTGCGGCGCCCTGGGCTGGCGGGGTATTTCAACCTATAAATACCCGTTTGGCAGGCCCCGAGGTCGTTTACTGGTTAAATGATTCAGAAGCAGAAGTGCTGGTGATAGATGCAGCTTTCGCGCCATTAGTAGCACAAATTAAAGACCAACTCGACCATGTCCGTTATTTCGTTTATATAGATGAAGGTGAAGTCCCTGCTGGCTGTGTAGCTTATAGTGATGTCATTGCGGCCGCCCCGCTGGATGATTCAGGACGGTGCGATGATGATGTGGCCGGGCTTTTTTATACTGGCGGTACTACCGGAAGGTCTAAAGGCGTCATGTTGTCGCACCAGAATCTGGTATGTAATGCCCTACAGGCCATGTCAATGATTTCCCTGAGGCCTGCCGATAGAATTTTGCATGTTGCGCCCATGTTCCATATAGCGGATGCCTTCGTTTGTATGATGTCGGTATCGATTGCCGGAGCAAACTATTTTCAACCCGCCTTTGATCCCATTGCGACGATGAAGGCAATAGAAACTTATAAAATCGAGCGCGTACTGCTGGTACCGACCATGATAAATATGCTGGTCAATCATCCAGAAATTGATAACCATGACCTATCGAGTTTGCTGTCAATTTTGTATGGAGCCTCGCCCATGCCGGAAGCCGTGATTAAGAAAGCCATGGAAAAAATTCCAGGGACCGAATTCGTGCAGGCTTATGGACAGACTGAAGCTGCGCCTGTCATAACGGTTTTGATGCCGGAAAGGCATACCTTTGAAGGCCCCCTGGCCGGAAAAATGAAGGCGGCCGGCCAGGCTTTGCCCGGAATTGATCTCACTATCCGTGATGAAAATGATGTTTCTGTCGGCCTAGGTGTGGTTGGCGAAATCTGCATGAGAGGGGCGAACATCATGTTGGG
>JABIZD010000089.1 GCA_018666555.1 Gammaproteobacteria bacterium | reverse complement strand
CTTGCCGCCAGAAAGGAGCTCAGGTAACCGTTTCTTGTGGTGATGTGGCCAAGGAAGAAGACGTCCAACGAGTCGTTTCTTCGGGTATTAAAGAACACGGGAAAATTGATGTGTTGATCAATAACGCCGGTATTGCTGATATGCGGGGTGTTGCTGCGGAACAGTTTGATGCAGAAACCTTTAATAATATTCTTTCCGTCGATCTGGTCGGCGCTTTTTATTTTGCCAGAGAGTGTGGGCGCCACATGCTCGAAAATGGCACTGGTTCAGTGGTTAATATTTGCTCCATCATGGGCAGTGGTGGTAATGAAAATAATGTCATTGGCTATACTGCTGCCAAGGGCGGGCTGCGTAACATGACGCTGCAGCTCGGTAGTGAGTGGGCCGATAGAGGGGTTAGGGTCAATGCTGTGTCACCCGGATTTATCGTCACTGAAATGACCCGGCCGGCACTCGAGGCCATGGGTATTGATAAATGGATCGCCAGTCGTACGCCTATGCGCAGAGTAGGCGAAGCACAGGAAGTCACCAACGCGGTGATGTTTCTTGCCTCAGATTTAGCCAGTTATATAACTGGTGTTGATCTGCTTGTGGATGGCGGAACTAATGCCAGTAATGGCACTTTCCAGATTCCACCCATTCATCATGAGTGGAATAAAGATACCCCTATGGTCCCATCGCCCTACCAACCCGTTCAGCCAAGGCCAGATTGGTACCAGGGTTTGTCAGATGGGGTTCCAGGCGTGCACTATCCACTTCCGGAATAGGTTGTTGCATGAGTTTGCAAGATCAGTGTGCAGCCAGCAATGCTTGAAGTCGAGTATGGCTAGGCTTTAAATACAATATCAGGGGAAAATAACCAACTCGATTTGGACGCTAAAATGGATAAACTGTATTTCTTGCTGATGGTAGTATTAGGTTTTGAGGTGATGGCAATGGAAAATGCGGCGTCGTTAAACAGCTTTGACGTTACCTATCAGGTCTCGCTGGGTGAAGATGCTACTCGTGCTTTGCTGGATGTTTATCCGGCCAGGGACAAGCTGGATGCGGCTGTGGTTATTTTCTGGCATGGCGGTGCTCTAATGCAAGGTGATAAGCAGGGGGTCGCAAACCTGGCTCAGACCCTGGCTGACCTGGGTGTTACGGTGGTTGCTGCTAATTATCGTCTGTCTCCGGATGTCCAGCATCCCGCGCACCTGCAGGATGCCGCTGCCGCAGTTACCTGGGTCAAGTCCCATATCAAGGAATACGGTGGAGACCCCGCTCAAATATTTCTCAGCGGGCACTCCGCTGGTGCTTATCTCGCAGTCCAGTTAGCACTGGATCCGCGTTACCTGGCAGAACATGGCTTAACACTGAATGACCTCGCGGGTGTTGTTGCTATCAGTCCGTTCCTATATGTAGAAGAAGTAGCGCCGCAGCGTCCCAAGGTGGTCTGGGGTAAAGATCCGGCAGGCTGGCTCGCGCCCTCTGTGAGTAGTTATGTTGGTGCAGATAAACCACCCATGCGACTGGTTTATGCCGAGGGCGATGAGCTGTGGCGCCGTCGCCAGAATGAACGCCTTGCCGCGGACCTGGCGGGATTTGAGGTCGATGCAAAAGCTTTGATGGTGCCGAACAGGAATCACACATCGATTATGACTAAGGCGGATCATGCAGAAGACCCGGTCGTCGAAGCCATCTATCAGTTCATCTCAGGCGATGAGTAGATTGTAAGGTGTTTATTGGTCCGGCTTAGGTATCAGGAGCGGGACGAGAAAAAGCGGTTGCTTTATAGTGTCAGGCAGATGCCTGGAAAAAACGGGTTTTACCCGGGTAGCAGTGGGTTAGTGCCTAGTGACCCTGTTCCTGTCCGGGTACTTGAACATTGCCGGGCTAACTATGATTAAATCTCTGTCTAAGTTCTATTTTAAAGGGATGGGTCATGGTGGATAGTGGGTTAACCAGCCAGGTAGATTATGTGCTCAGTACGGCCAGATCGGTGCGGCGGAAACTCGATTTTGAAACGCCAGTAAGCCGGCAGGATATTGAAGCCTGCATCGATGTGGCAGTTCAGGCACCGACGGGACTGGCTGGGGAAAACTGGCGCTTCGTTGTTATTACTGATCCAGAACTGAAAGCAAAAATCGCAGCTATTTATCGAGATGTACTCGTGCAACTCAGTGAATCCCGGGATGTGACCTTAAAACCTGGCCACCACGCTTTAATGGCAAGGCTTCACGAGATACCTTGCATGATCATGGTCTTCTCACTCGGGGAGCCTGATGTCGATACTTCAGCGCAGCTGGCCTTTTATGGCTCAATTCTGCCTGCAGCCTGGTCGCTGATGCTGGCCATGAGAGCCAGAGGTATTGGTACTACCTGGACAACGCTGCTGTCTTCTCGATCTGACGAAATTAGAGAGCTGCTGGGTATTCCCGAGGGCGTAACGCAGACTGTGATGTTGCCCGCAGCTTATACCAAAGATGCAAACCTGAAGAAAGCAGAACGTAAGCCGGCAAGCGAGGTAACCTATTGGAATGGCTGGCAGAATAATGCTTGAGGTAGTCGAGCGGTTACAATAGTACAGATCCGAGGCCCTGGTGCCGGTTGTCTGGCATCATCGCCTGATTGGATAGTTGTCTGCTGAAAAAGCAGATGGTGTTAGACCGAAACAAGAGGTATTTATGATTGAAATCCCCAAATCCATTGCAGAGGTGACCTCAAACTGGCTGGGGGAGGTGCTCAAGGCAGATATAGATCGCATTGAGCCGACTCAGATTGGCCAGGGCATAGGCCTTATGGGCGATATTTACCAGGTAAACATAACCTACCGTAAGGCTGGGATGGCATCGCCAGCCAGTGTCGTTGTAAAACTCCCGTCCTCGTTTGAAGAGAATCGTCAGCAGGGTATAGCCCTGGGCATGTTTGAAGCCGAAATACGTTTTTACGATGAACTCGCACCGGCGGTCAGTGCCGGCTTGCCTGACATATACTTTACTCAAATTTTGCCCGGAACGGCTGACTTTGTCATTGTTATGGAAGATTTGAGCCATCTCACCATGGTTAACCAGAGTGACGGCATGTCGTTTGAGCAGGCCTTATCGGCTGTTAAGGTTCTCGCAGGGATCCATGCGGTCTGGTGGGATAAAGTCCAACTGCCGGCATTGGAATGGATCCCTTCGATGATTGGGCCCCGCATCGAGTACGTGGATCAACTTCTTGAACAGATCTGCCCGGTATTTGAGGCTGGATTCGGTAAGTACCTGCCGGCTGGGGGGCTGGAGCTATACCGGCAATTCGCTGGTAATTACCTCAGGATCAATACAGAGCTAGCGGGGCGCAGTCCCTGGACCGTCGCGCATCAGGATTATCGGGTTGAAAACATGTTATTTGGCCAGGATGCAGGCCAGGTTGTGGTGATTGACTGGCAGGGAATCGGCCGTGGGCCAGGGGCTTATGATTTAGCTTATTTACTGGGTGGCTCTATGGATATTGATTTACGTCGGGCGCATGAAAAAGAATTAGTGCATGCCTATCATGCTCAACTGACGCACGCCGGCGTTTATGGCTACACCATTGCTCAGGCTTGGGACGATTATTGTTTCGCCCACCTGCAGGGTGGCCTGGCTACCTCGATGGTGACCGGTGGGACTATGGATTTGAGCAATGAGCGGGGTCTGGCATTAGTGGTAACAATGGCGCAACGTCACATTACTGCCGCACTCGATCATAGCGGTATGGAGCGACTCGCTGGGATCACTTGATAGGATCTGCTGCTGGAATGAGTGATTGGCAGTGACGCAACAGTTTGACTGGTACGTCTCAACTGGGCCTGCCTGTGGCTTCACAGGACTTGGCCAGGCGATGTAAAACCTTGATCTGAGCTCATGATAATTACACTACTTATTGATTTATATGAAGTTTTATTAAAACAAAGCAATTTTGCTATTTTTTTCCGGTATTTCCTGTATTGACATCCTGTTCGAGTTCTAATATTACCTGTATTGACAACAATTGATTTGTAGGTGTTTGCGGTGCTGTCCACTCGAATCGGAACTGCTGGTATCGCCAGAAGTGCCTTGAATTGCGATTGGACTGATCAGTATTTACTTAAGTGGAACTATGGAGTTGTAACCAGATGAGTTGTCACGACTAGTCTGGGTTGACTCGCTTTATCACAAATGAGGGCTCGTTGATGCAGCCGGTTAAGGCTGCATGATAGCGCCCTAAAGGCAGCAGTTTGTGGACTTAAGTGATGAAGATGGTTGTCTTCCAGACTGAGTTAGTATATCGGTGGAGGTGCTTTTCAGATTTGCTGAGAAGATATGTTCTAATTAACGGCCAGAGTGCGGGGAGTTCGAGATGCAACTGACAATTAATCCAATTGCTGGGCAGGGATTTGGTGCCGTCGTGCAGGGTATCAGGTTGAATCAGTTGCAGGATGCCCAGTTTGCCGAGATAAAATCGGCCTTCCTTAAATTTGCTTTCCTGGTATTCCCAGGCCAGTTCCTTACCGACCAGGAAAATATTGAATTTGGCGAACGCTTTGGCAAACTTGAATTTGGTGCTCTGCCGATCGCTAATCAAACCAAACATGAAGACGGTTCCTACAGCGAGGTTATCAGCGTTAAGACCCGCCGTATGCGAACCAACATCGGTAACGAAACCTGGCATACTGACTCAACCTATTGGCCGGTAAGTAGCAAATGCGCCATGCTCTCCGCCGTTGCTGTGCCAGCTCAGGGTGGCGAGACCGAGCTGGCCGATATGCGTGCCGGTTATGCCGCTCTGGATGCAAGCAGCCAACGTCAAGTAGCCGGTTTGAGCGCCTACCATTCAACGCAGTTTTCACAGGCGAACGATCTCGGTGACTTTCCTGAACAGCAGGAGGGAACTATCTATCACGGCGAGGCTTACCTGCGACCACTGGTTAAAACGCATCCTGAGACAGGTATCAAAAGCCTTTTTATCGGTCGGCACGCCTTTGCGATCCCGGGCCTGGAGAGGCACGAAAGCAGGGCCTTACTGAAGTCTCTGGTTGATTTTGTGGTCAGCGAGCCATCCCGCGTCTACACCCATAAATGGCAGGTGGGCGACACGCTGGTTTGGGATAACAGGGCGTTATTGCATCGAGCCAGACCCTACGATTACAGTTTACCAAGGGTAATGACCGCGACCAGGATCGCCGGTGACGCCAGCGAGCTTGCTTATTACCCAGAAGATTCGAGAGCAGCAGCGGGACGCCTGGCGCTGGCGACCGAGCTGGCGATTCTGCAGCAGGAGGCTAAAGGGAAAGTGTTTGCCAGATCTACAACAACCTAATCTGTAATCACCTAATCTGTAATAGAAAGGTCCGTAGCAGCTTTTGTCAACAAGAATGATGTGTCGATAAGAATGATGTATCGATAAGAATTATGATACCGTTGTCGTGGTCTGCAGGGTCTGATCCGGGTTGCCAAGGCCAGGGCGGTCTGAATCTGGTTAGGTGGTAATTCAGCCAGGATAATTAACCCAATTGTGTTGTTTAACCCTTTAGTACCGATAATGACTTTAATTTGATAAACAGGGCGTGAGAAACGCCTGGACGTGGTAACTTTGTGAGGAAGTATTTATGTCGAAATTCTGGACCAGCAAGCACGCTTGCCTGCGATTTTCATCTTTGGTGCTAGGCTTTTCAGTCGCTATACTCCAGGCGGATACGGATCCGCAGCCAGAATACTCAAGCCCGGTAGCTGCAAACTACCCCAAAGACGTTTATTGGGGTGATACCCACTTGCATACTCGAAATTCAGCGGATGCCTATTCATTAGGTAATTTAAACCTGACGCCAACGGATGCCTATCGGTTTGCTCGCGGTCAGGCAATCACGGCTCACAATGGTATGCAGGTCCAGTTGAGAAGGCCTTTGGATTTTCTGGTGGTGTCCGACCACGCCGAGTATCTGGGTGGTTACTATCGATTCGATGTTGCTGACCCATTGGTGGTAGAAACAGCGGCAGGAAATCAGTGGAAAGAATTCGAAGACCAGGGTGATCCGATAGCCCGAATTGGAACCTTCACCGCTAGTATGCAAGAGCCTGAGAAATTTTATCCTTTCCCGGAAAAAGTCCGTAAATTAATCTGGGAGGATGTCGCCGAAACCGCCGATGATAATAATAGGCCAGGGGTGTTTACAGCGTTCACAGGCTATGAATGGACCTCGATGATTTCCGGAAATAACCTTCATCGAGTTGTTCTTTATAAAGATGGCGCTGAGAAAGCCGCGCAGATACCGCCTTTTTCTGGGCAGGATAGCCTCGACCCCCGCGATCTCTGGCAGGCGCTGGCACATTATGAAGAGGCTACTGGCGGCTCCGTGATGGCAATTGCCCATAATGGTAATATTTCCAACGGCATGATGTTCTCTGATACCTCGGTGGACGGCGAGGCCATTAATGCCGATTATGCCAAGTTGAGATCTCGATGGGAGCCTGTCTACGAAGTCACCCAGGTGAAGGGTGATGGTGAGTCCCACCCGACCTTATCTCCTGACGATGAGTTTGCTGACTTTGAAAACTGGGACAGGGACAATATTGGTCGAACTGAGGACAAGCAGGATGCCATGCTCAAACACGAATATGCACGTAGTGCCCTTAAATTAGGGCTCAGGCATGAGCAGGAGCTTGGCGTTAATCCCTTTAAATTCGGTTTAATTGGGAGTACTGATGGGCACAATTCGGTTTCAACCACTGAGGAAGATAACTTTTTTGGTAAATTTCCGGATTCTCAACCGGGCAAGAAACGACTTGATAACCAGATGGCGGGCGTTCTGTGGCAAAACTGGCGTATTGTAGCCTCTGGATATGCTGCAGCCTGGGCGCGCGAGAATACCCGGGAAGCTCTATTTGAAGCCTTCAAGCGGCGGGAGGTTTATGCAACCACCGGATCTCGTATCCAGGTCAGGTTTTTTGGCGGCTGGAATTATCAGGCTTCAGATATCGATCGACCGAGTTATCTGGATATAGCCTACAGTGGTGGAGTTCCCATGGGTGGAGACCTCTTGCAGGCGCCAGAAAATAAAGCGCCCTCTTTTATGGTGGTCGCCGCAAAAGATCCGGATGGCGCTAATCTGGATCGTGTGCAGATTATCAAGGGCTGGTTGCAACAAGATGGCGTGCTCAGGGAGAAGGTCTATGACGTAGTATGGTCAGGCGAGCGCTCTCCGGATCCCGAGACGGGTAAGTTACCAGCGGTAGGCAATACCGTCGATGTTGAAACAGCAACCTATTTAAACTCAATTGGTTCGACTGATCTCGCAGTGGTCTGGACAGATCCCGACTTCGATGCCGGTGAACGGGCGTTTTACTACGCCAGGGTACTGGAAATCCCTAAACCGCGCTGGACAACCTATGATGCGGTTTATTTCAATCTGGAGCTCAGTGAAGAAATTCCTAAAGTAATCCAGGATCGAGCTTATACTTCACCGGTCTGGTATACGCCCTAGTGAGACAAAGCGTGCTGCGGGAACCGGTGATTCATTTCCTGGTTCTGGGAAGTTTGATATTTGCTGTTTTTCACTGGCTTTCAGACGAAAGTGACGCTTCTGATCAGCGCACTATTATCGTTGATGAAGCTGCGATACTGGAATTCATGCAGTATCGCTCAAAATTTTTTGATTCAGAGGCTGTCCGGCGACGTTTTTTTGGGTTTTCCGAGCAACGCCGTAAACTGATAGTGAAACAATTTGTCAGGGAAGAGGCGTTATATAGGCGAGCGCTGGATTATGGTTTTGACCAGGGAGATTATGTTATTCGCCTGCGCCTGGTACAGAAAATGGATTTTACTGCGGAAGGTCTGGCGATTGACCATGCCGAGATCGCCGATGACGCTGTCAGGGCTCATTATCAGGCTAATTTAGTCGAGTATACCGAATCCGCCACTATATCTTTCGTTCATGTTTTTCATAGCCTCAGTAAAAATGGCGTTAGCCTAGCTACTTCTAAATCGTCGGCATTACTGGACCGGCTCAATGCGCAGGGTGTCACTTTAGAGCAGGCTTCTCAATATGGTGACCGGTTTCCGTATCATGTTAATTACGTTGAAAAAACCCTGGAACAGGTAACAGATCACTTTGGTATGGCGATGGCAAGGCAGTTGTTTTCGCTGCCAGTAAACCGTCAGCAGTGGCAAGGGGGTTTTCAGTCCGAGCATGGTAGCCATCTCGTTTTAATGGCGGACAGCAATCCAGCAAGGGTTCCTGAATTTGCCGAGGTTGCCGGTCAGGTTCTTGTTGATTTGCGTAACCAGATAAAAAGTCGTCATCATAAGGAATATATAGATGAAGTGCTTGGACATTACCGGGTTGAAATCGATCCCGGGTTGCTGAGCAATTGATCTTGTATGAGCAGGAACGGAATACTGCTTGTCACTGCCGTCACGCTTTTATACCAGCAAGGTTAACGTTTTGAACACTTCAGAGTGCTCATTACCGCTGACGATGCGTGCAGTCTGGGTGAGGTTTTTGCAATTGCTGCTGGCAGCATTGATGGTGGCAGTTGGGTCAGCCTCTGGCCATGATAGCCGGCCGGTTTATATTGAACTGATACAGGACACTGCGACCCGGTATAGTTTGATGTGGCGGGTACCTGATAGCGTCCAGCAGGAGACTCTTCCAGATATAAACCTGGAAGGGGATTGCCAGGCTCATACGGTTCAAAGCGAAGGTACCCTTTCGCCAATCAGGACGAAGCAGGCTCATCAGGGTCGCAGGGTTTACCGTTGTGAATCCGATGTTTCCCCGATAGCAGTTTTGCTGGACTATCCAGTGAGTAATCCGTCGTTGTCGACTATCGTGCGGGTAATTGGCCGGGATAGTGCGGTTCGGGTCATTCATGCCCGGCCAGATTCCAACCGTATTGCCCTCTCAAATAGCGATTCTACTGGCCAGATTGCCCTGGAGTACATCTCACTGGGAACACGGCATATCTGGAGTGGCTTTGACCATCTGCTGTTTGTGACCTGTCTGGTGCTGATGGCCAGTGGTTTAAAGAGAGTGCTGATGATGGTAACGGGTTTTACGATAGGGCATTCTCTGACCCTCATCCTGGCAACTCTGGGCTTGATCCGGGTTCCGATTTTGCCGGTCGAGCCAGTAATTGCACTGAGTCTGGTATTTGTTGCTGCAGAGTTGCTCAGGGAGAAAAAAGACACCTGGACATGGCGTTATCCTTTGCTTATGGCTTCATGCTTTGGCCTGTTGCATGGCCTTGGTTTCGCCAGTGCTATTGCCGCACTCGGGCTGCCAGAGAATGAGATTTTTACCGCGCTGCTGGCATTCAACCTGGGCGTTGAACTAGGCCAGATGACGTATGTGATAGCTATTATGCTGTTGATGGGTTTGTACTCGTTAGCCAGTGGTACGCTAGGGGCGCCTCAGACCATGGCTCTATCAAGAGTGCTTGCCTGGCCTGTTGGTGGATTAGCGGCATTCTGGTTTATGGAAAGACTTTACCTTCTGGTCAGCTAGAGTAGCCAGGATTAACGTAACCAGCATGCTCGTGGGTAATCTGGGCTGGGCGTTTGTGTTTGTTGCTGGGTTTGCTTTGTTGACCTGCTGGTTTGTCAGACTCTGACCCTACCTATTAAGATTCTAACTGAGCCAGGAGTGGATTGAAAAAAACCAAGCAACCAGAGGATCGACCATGAAATTAAACGATAAAGTAGCCATTGTAACGGCAGCGGGTCGAGGTATCGGCCGAGGAATTGCCTTACGCCTGGCAGAAGCAGGTGCGCTGCTGGTGGTAAATTCATATACGGAAGAAACCACCGCTGAAACGGTGCGACAGATCAAGCAGGCCGGGGGCAAGGCAAGTCAAGTAGTCGGTGATATTACCAATCCTGACAAGATGCTGGAGCTGCGCGACCACGCATTGAGCCAGTATGGCCAGATAGATATTCTGGTTAATAATGTAGGCGCAGGGCCCAAGCAGGCGGTTGCGCCAGAGCAACATGAGCTAGGCCCGATTACCGCTGTATGGAATGCTTTATATGCCCAGAATCTGCTACCGGTGGTACAGATGACCGAAGCTGTGCTGCCTTCTATGCGGCAGCGACGGGAGGGCAAGATTGTCATCATATCGTCCATAGCAGGGCGGACTTCATTGTCTGATAAGATGCTTAATCACTTTGTCCATCCATCCTATGGTGCTATGAAAGCAGCATTGATCAACTATACCCAGACACTGGCTGAACTGGCTGGGCCGGATAACATTAATGCCAACGCGGTCTGCCCTGGTATTGTCTACACCGATGCCTGGAAAAGTAACGCTGGCAAGGCAGTTAACACCATAGATGAGTTTCGAGGTCAGCAGGCAGATGAGTGGTTTGCTGGAATTGCCAGGGGCGACTATCCGCATATCTTTGACCGAACACCGCTGCAACGACCTCAAACCGTCGAGGATATCGGTAATGCAGTCTTATTTCTGGTGTCTGAAAACGCCATTAACATTACCGGCCAATCCCTGATGGTCGATGGCGGCATGGTAAAAATCTGATTGCCTGGCGAGCGCAAAGCTGATCAGGCCGATGGAAGTGGGTTTGCTCGGGGTCTGATTGCTCGAATTACCTGGAATCTCTCAGTAGCGACCAGAGATTGCTGCTGGCAAGAAGACTCACCAGAGAAACCAGCAGCGCCAGTGCAAACCACTGCAAGGCGTACGAGAGGTTCTGGTTTATATTAATATGGACCGCAGGCCAGTGCCTGATGAGGCCGCCAGCCTGATCTTCGGCAAGCCTAACCTCAATAGGATAGATGGGTTCCTTGAGTTGCGCATTGATGCTCCTGAAATCGAGGAAACGCATCCGTATAGGCCAATTGGAGCTATCTACCTGCTCAGCGTATGCTTGAGGTTTGGGCTGAGTCAGGTGGATCTGACCAGTGACAGTGACGGGTCCATCATAAGGCTGGATACTGGGTTTGGCGCCTGTCTGCACAAGTGCGGTGATCCAGCCGCGATTCACCAGTATCAGTTTGCCATTGGATTGCAGACGCAGGGGTGTGACTACACTATAGCCGAGTTGGCCGTCATAGAACTGGGCAATGAGCAGGAGGCTATGGCCATTTTCATAGGTGCCGGTTAATTGCACATGGCGATTTTGCAGCGAGTTGTCTGCGGCCTGCAGTAGGGCAACTGGTATTGTTTCCAGTTGAACTGCTTTTGCCTGGTATTCGAGTTGCACGGCTTCTTGCTCAGTGAGTTTGTCAGCCGCTCGGTTTAGCTGCCATATCCCCAGCCGAACCAGTCCGGCAACGGTCACCAGGGCACAGAGTGCCACCAGTAGGTTAATTCTTATCCGAAACTGGCCTAAGTTGAGATCAAAGCGAAAAGACATGGTTAGTTCCTGAACAATGGCGGTTCGTCGGCAGGCGACAGCCGATTATAATTCAGTGCTGCGTGCCTGTACAATTCTTGGTTTAATCGTTACCCGTTAAGCTGATTCAGCTGGCATTCGAACATTGTATGGGTGCATCAAGACTACCCGACCAGGCAGGAATAGCCGATTTATTTCGCGTGGGGAGCGCAATTCATTATCGACCAGACAGCCGGACCCTATTTCATCTGGGTAATCCACTGGTTTATCTGTTGTTCCAGAATATCCAGCGGAATGGCGCCATTTTCGAGTACCTTGTCATGAAATAGTCGTATATCGAATTGATCGCCAAGCTCAGTTTCAGCTTTTGTACGCAGATCCTGTATCTTCAATTGACCGAGTTTATAGGCCAGTGCCTGGCCTGGCCAGGAAATATAACGGTCTATTTCATTAATGATGTCCAGCTCCTTGCGAGGGGCATTATCCTTGAAATAGGCGATGGCCTGGCTTCGCGACCACCCTTTGTAATGCATTCCTGTATCAACTACCAGCCTGACAGCCCGCCACATATCGTAACTGAGCTGGCCAAACCTGGAATAGGGGTCTTTGTACAATCCCAGGTCATAGCCCAGTTGCTCGCTGTAAAGTCCCCAGCCCTCTGTAAAGACCGTAAAGCCCGAAAATCGACGGAAATTAGGCAGGTTATCGAGTTCTTGCTGTAGTGCAATTTGCAGATGGTGCCCGGGTACCGCCTCGTGCACTGTCAGGACCTCGATCTCGAACTTGGGACGAGACAGTGGCTGGTAAAGGTTGACGTAATAATAGCCGGGTCTGCTGCCGTCAGCAGCTGGCTTCATATAATAAGCGGTTGTGGTATCAGCTGCGATAGCATCGGGGATAGCTTTAATACCGTAAGGCATTCTCGGCAGCTTGGTGAACAGTTTCAGTAGCGTCGGGTCTATGCGTTTTGCTGTGGCTTGATAGGCGGTCATCAGGTCATCGGCATTATCAAAGTAGAAGCTCGGATCATTTCTGAGAAAGGTGAAAAATTCCGGCAGGGTTCCCAGGAATCCAATTTCCTTTTTTAGCCCCAACATCCGCTCGCGAATACGGGCGACTTCATTTAATCCAATACGGTGGACTTCATCCGGTGTCAGAGAAGTGGTGGTAAAATTCCTGACTTTGAACTCATAAAAAGCCTTGCCATCAGGAAGGCTTGCGGCTGCTATATCTGCTGAACAGTTTGGTAGATAAGTTTTGGTAAAAAATTCATAGAACTGTCTGTAGGCTGGCAATATGCTAGCTTCGATGATCTCTTGAGCAGCTTGCTGCAGGCGTCGTTGATCTGCGGCACTGATTGTCTCTGGCAGGTTTTTGAAGGGTTGGTAGAACGGGCTGTCGGTGGCAACCTCGACCAGTTGTTTCTGGATCTGATTCGGAATCCGTTGCATTGTAACGGAAGGCGGGACATAGCCCCTGAGTAGGCCTTGCTGCATCCTCTGGATGGTCTGGTCAACTAGCTGATTTACCTTTGATAACCGGGCGAGCCAGTCTTCATAGTCGTTAATGGTCTGTAATCGTAGCGATGTCGCGGTTTCATTCAGGGTTTGAATGCCGCCACGCTGGCTCATAGGCATCAGGTCGGTTCTGAAATTAGAAGCTTCAATGCGCGTTTGCAGTTGTCTTCTAAACAGTTCTAGGTCAATGCGACCCTGATGGGTTAGCTTTTCAATTTCTATCTCTGTCAGGCTGCCCAGTGTATTTTGGTAGCGTCGTAGTCTTAGCCGTCGAGCTGTTTCCGAATCATCACGCCAGGATCGATTAAAACGTCGATCGCCCAGGGAAGATGCCCAGACTGGATTATCACGCATATCTTTATCCCAGGCAGCGTCGAATATCAGCTGTAACCTGGCTGTTTCAGTATCCTGAACTCGCACCTCGGCGAAGATGACTGGTATCTTTAAAAAAACGGCCGCCAAGAGACACAATAAGAAGACCTTCATAAAGCCAGTATCCTGTCAAATTGGTTTATTGTACCTAATTCGTTGTTGAGTAGGGGTGATTGGTTAGGGTCAGGTCAGGTCAGGGTTGACGTTTCAAGCAGGGAAAATAGTAACGACATAGCAGTGCTCACCATACTAAATGCTTGCCAGTACAGGGATAGGGTCTCTATATTGTGGTTAATAGTTGTTTCAACAACATAAAGTAAAGAATAGGTTAAGATCAGGCTGTGGACAAAAAAAGTACATGTAACCGACTTGTATTCTACCTATACTGATTCTACTAAGGACTGACGTAGTATCAGCCCGGAGGAGGAAGCATTGAGCCACATTAAGACGTCTTCTACAAAACTAATTGCTAAGGTAATGGCTTGTTTGCGGAAATTAAACAGTGAGGTTCATTGGCGTGCCTGTGTTTTCTCTATACTCACGCTGCTGGTGGCTTATCCTTCTGTATTGACTGCATCATCATTGTGGTCACAAGGCCAGGTTAGTCTGGCAGTTGAGGATGGCCGGGTGCTGCCCGGGAAATATCGAAATCTTATTTTAGATGTTGAACAGCTCAGGGGGCGTTTGCAGACAGTCCCGCATGAGAATGACATCGCCTTACGGAATTCAGATGCCATAATCGCAATCCCCTTGCCGGATGGCACGAGTCAGCGATTTAGAATTGTCGAGGCGCCGGTGATGTCAGCGGCCCTGTCCAGGAAATACCCTGAAATCAGGTCTTTCGCAGGCCAGGGCATTGATGAACCCAGTGCTTCGCTTCGTTTCGATATCTCACCAAGAGGATTTCATGGCGCCGTGATCAGCCCCATGGGCAATTACTATATTGATCCCCTGAAAGGCAATAACACGGGTTCTGCATCCGCTTACATCAGTTATACGCGCAAAGCTTTTTACCAGACAAACAGGGAAGTATTCAGGGAATCAGCACCACTACCCATAGAGGTGCCAGATGACCCAAAGTGGAATGATGTTATCCAGCGAAAAGGATCCGAATCGAAAATTACGCAGGATGACCCCAGCATAAAAAAGAAACCGAGCTCGGGTGCTGAGCTTAGAACCTATCGTCTTGCTCTGGCAGTAACAGGAGAATATACGGCTTTTCATGGTGGTACCGTTGAAGGCGCTCTGGCGGCTATGAATACCACCATGGTAAGAGTCAACGGTATTTTTGAAACCGAGGTTGCTATCCGCATGGTATTGATTGATAACACGGACGAGTTAATCTACACCGATGCCGAGACTGACCCTTATAGTAATAATTCCGGTTTTGATATGCTCGGTGAAAACCAGGCAACCATCGATGAAATTATAGGCACTGATAATTACGATATTGGTCATGTTTTCAGTACCGGCGGTGGCGGTATCGCGCAATTACAGGCGCCCTGCGGCACTTCAAAAGCGGAAGGGGTAACCGGTAGTTCATCGCCTAGGGGTGACCCTTTTGATGTTGAGTATGTTGCCCATGAAATGGGTCATCAGTACGGCGCTAATCATACCTATAACAACTTTTGTGGTGGCAACAGGGCTTCCTCTGCTGCTTTTGAACCGGGTAGCGGTACCACTATCATGTCCTATGCTGGAATTTGTGCACCCAACGTTCAGAATACCGCTGACGGTTATTTCCACAATAAGAGCTACAATGAAATCTATGAATTTTCCGTAAATGGGGGTGGTAATTCATGTGCGGCGGTGAGCCAGACCAATAATAATCCACCCGTGATAACCATGCCAGAAGGCGGATTTGTCATCCCCATATCAACACCCTTTGCGCTGACGGCGTCGGCCAGCGATGCTGATGCTCATGCCCTGACTTATAACTGGGAGCAATTCAACCTTGGGCCTGCTACTGACGATGCTGACAGCAATTTGACGCAACCCAGTGGTAACCAACCTATTTTCAGGTCCTGGCCTGCAACGACTGATGCTACGCGGGTGTTTCCCAGGATGGCGGATATTTTAAGTGGCCAGTCTACGATCGGCGAGTTATTACCCACCTACAGTCGCGACCTAACCTTTAAATTCACGGTTCGGGATAACCAGGTTGGCGGTGGTGGTGTCAGCGATGAGCAGATCAGTTTTTCGGCGACAGAATCAGCAGGTCCATTCAAGTTGACCAATGAGCTCGCCGGCTATATTCGTAATAGTATGCAGGCGGTTACCTGGGATGTCGCCAATACGGATCAGGCACCGGTTAATGCCAGTCAGGTTGATATATTGATATCTTATGATAGCGGCTTGACTTTCCCTGATATCCTCGCCAGTGAAGTCCCTAATGACGGTAATCATGAAGTCATGATGCCTGATGTGCTCAGTTCCACTGCTCGACTAAAAATACAGGCTTCGGCAAATATTTTCTTCACCGTTTCATCTACCGATTTCGAGCTTGAAGGCGATAGTGATGGCGATGGATTCAGCGATAGCGTAGATGTATTTCCAGATGATGAAACTGAATGGGCAGATAATGATAACGATGGGATCGGTGATAACGCTGACCTAGATGATGATGAAGATGGCATAGCCGATATCATTGATAACTGTCCGTTGGTCAGTAATTCAGACCAGCTCAATTCCGATAATGATAGCCAGGGCAATGTCTGCGACCCCGATGATGATAATGATGGTGTGCTCGATGGTGCGGATACATTTCCACTGGATGCGACAGAATCCAGCGACCTAGACGGAGACGGTACCGGTGATAATGCAGATACGGATGATGATAACGATGATGTCGCTGATACCACGGATAACTGTCCGCTGATTTCTAACCCGGGTCAGGAGGATGCTGATGGCGATGGACAGGGTAATGTCTGCGATAGTGATGACCCAGGTATAGGGCATCGCTGGTCGGATAGCGATGCCGAAAATGGTCCTGTTTTTGAATGGGTTGAGATCTCTGAGACAGGTAATGCGGTGTCTGGCCTGACCGATGACAATGCCCTAGGCCCTTTTGATATTGGCTTTGACTTCATGATATACGGTGATACGCATCAGCAGTTCTTTATTCACTCTAATGGCGTGATTAGTTTCGTAGAGCCCGGTCCGGATTTTGTGCCGGCTGTAAATATGTCCTTGCCCGTTAATGCTAATCGCCTAGCCATGCCACTACTCGCCTGGTTTTGGGATGACCTTGAGCCGAAGGCAGATTCCCTTGTTTATTACCAGGCCCAAAATAATAATGAACTGGTGATCCAGTTCAGTAATTACGGCCGCTACGGTGACGACACAGGCAGGTTTGATGGCCAGGTGATTATTCGTGCCGATGGCCAGATTCTGTATCAGTATTTGCAGTTTCGAGATGGTATTGATGTAGGAAGTGCCACGATCGGCATAGAGAACGCGGATGGCACTGCCTCCATGCAGGTGGCATTCGATGAAACCTATGTTCATGATGAGTTGGCGGTCCTGTTTCGTATGGATTCAGACCTGGATGGACTCGATGATGCAGCGGATAATTGCCCGTATGTTGTTAACTCTGATCAAGGTGATGCAGATGCTAATGGTAGTGGCAATGCCTGTGATTTCTACCAATGGCGCGATAGCAACCAGATAGGGGGGCCGGTATTTGAGTGGATAGATATTTCCCAGTCTGGTACAGAAGTTCTCCCGTTAGAGGATGATGATTCCGACGGTCCTTTTGATATAGGTTTTGGCTTCAATTTCTTTGGTGAAATTCAGACGCAGTTCTTTGTGCAGTCTAACGGCGCCATTAGTTTCGACGCGCAAACCTATCACTACTACAATCATGCCACTCCCGGTGCCTATGGATACAACAATTTGATAGCCTGGATGTGGGATGATCTTTTGCCCTTGTCGCAATCGAAAATTTTCTATCAGGTCATTGATGATGAAAAGTTGGTCGTTCAGTTCGTTGATTATGGCCAATATGACAGTTCAGGCACTGTTACTGCAGAGGTTATTCTCACTCCAGACGGCGAAGTGACGGTCCAGTATCTGGAATTTAATGGTGGGATGATTACCAATAGTGCCAGTATCGGGTTGGCTACTCCACTTGTATCAGGTAATACAGCGACACTCGCTGTCCCTCTAGCGGCTAAACAGGGTGAAATATGGGATAAATCGGCTGCAGGTGTTTCGGTGGCCTTTAACGAGGATTACCTTGAAAATCAACTGGCTATTCAGTTTCAGGTAGCTGACCCGGTCGATGGCGACGATATGGACGGTGATGGCATTGATAATAGTCTTGATAACTGTGTATCAGTGGCGAATGGCGATCAGACCAATACAGATAATGATGCCCTGGGAGATGCGTGTGATTCAGATGATGATGGTGACGGTGTGCCTGATGAGACGGATGCCTTCCCGCTGGATGCAACTGAATCAGTCGACACCGATAACGATGGCGTTGGCAATAACGCAGATACCGATGACGATGGCGATGGCGTGTCAGATCAGCAGGAAGCCATTGATGGTACCGATCCGTTAGATGCAGTATCCTGCTTAAACTGTTTTACCTTCGATGTCGATGATAACCATCAAATAGAACCGCTCGCTGACGGCCTGCTGGTGCTCAGGTACTTGTTTGATTTCCAGGGAGCTTCACTCATAGACGGTGCGGTTGATCCCAACGGTGGGCGTACCAGCGCTCAGGCTATCACCGATTATTTGCAGAGCCACGAAGCAGAGCTCGATATTGATGGCAATGGCGAGCTTGGACCGCTGACGGACGGGCTTGTGTTATTACGTCATCAATTTGGCTTTCAGGATCAAGCACTGATCGCCAATGCGATCGGTGCTGGTGCCACGCGCATCAGTGCAGAGGAAATCGCGACCTATATCACTCAGCGAGAGCATCTAGGCGAAGAGCCGCCTGTCGGGCTTGATACGGATGATGATGGATTGAGCAATGATCTGGATGATGACGATGATAATGATGGGGTTAATGATATCGATGATGCTTTCCCTCTGGACCCGACCGAGTGGGATGACTCTGATGGCGATGGCATTGGCGATAATTCTGACCCAATAGATAATAATCCTAGTCCGAGTGGCTGGGTATCCGGGCAATTTACTTCAGCTTCTGGTTTTGAAGCCATGTGTGCTAGTCCCAGGTCGGGTAACTTTCCGGATGTCCAGGGTACGGTGACTGACGAGAATTTCTGGATCAGATCCTACAGTAATGACACTTATCTCTGGTATGACGAAATCGAAGATGTTGATCCAGGCAACGTTGATAATGTCTTTGACTATTTCGACCTGATGAAAACCTCGGCAACGACTGCATCGGGTAATGCTAAGGATAAATTCCATTTTACTTATAACACAGAAGAATGGGAGAACCTTTCTCAATCGGGTGTTTCTGCCGGTTATGGTATTGAATTCTTCAGGGGCAGCAGCGCGCCACCGCGAAGTTGGCTGATTGCTCTGGTGCAACCGGGAACACCTGCCAGTGAGGCCAGCCTGGCCCGTGGTGCCGACTTGATTGAAGTTGATGGAGTTCGTTTTATCGACGGCAATGATGTTGATACCTTAAATGCAGCGCTATTCCCGGCGAGCCTGGGCGAATCCCATGAGTTTGTATTCCGTGATGTAAATAGCGCAGAAGAACGAACCGTCACCCTGGTTAGTTCTGAGATTACCTTGACGCCGGTGCAATCGGTCAAGGTTATAGAAACTGAATCCGGGCCAGTTGGATATATGTTGTTTAATGAGCATATTGCCACGGCTGAGGCCATGCTGATTGATGCTGTGGAGACCTTTGCTGCAGCACAGGTCACTGATTTGGTGATAGATATGCGTTATAACGGCGGTGGTTATCTGGCCATTGCCAATGCCCTGGCCTCAATGGTTGCCGGTGATGCCGCCAGTGGTCAGACTTTCAGTGAACTGGAATTTAATGATAAATATCCAAACGTTAACCCCATAACCGGAGCTACCTTAGAGCCCAGGCTGTTTTATCAAAGCGCCCCTTGGGCAGGCACAACACTGCCAAAACTGAACCTGGAAAGAGTGTTTGTGCTCAGTGGCGGTGGTACCTGTTCGGCTAGTGAAACCGTGATTAACGGCTTACGCGGTATTGGTACGGAGGTGATATTGATTGGTGATACCACCTGCGGTAAGCCATACGGTTTTTATGCCATGGATAACTGCGGGGTTTCTTATTTTACGGTTCAGTTCCGAGGCGTTAATGCGCTCGGGTTTGGTGATTATACGGATGGTTTTTCGCCCGCGAATATTAATCCAGTCCTGGCCGGCACCGTCATTCCTGGCTGCTATGTAGACGATGACCTCAGTCATGAACTGGGCGATACTGCCGAGGCCAGGCTGAGTGCTGCGCTGGACTACCGTGATACCGGTCAATGTCCCCTGGGGCTTCCCGGTAGGACATCAAAAGGTTTGCCACATCGCTTGTCGAGCCTCAAAGGCAGCGTGGTCAGAGCACAGGCACTCTCGGGTGCCATTGCCAGGCCTTGAGCTTGCGGTAATAGCAGGAATACCGTTTAACTGACGACTATATGGACCTGGTGCTAACCGTTCATTTCCTGGAATAACCTTGCTAACTTTAGGCTGGCTTCGGATTTGGAATGAAGGATTGGTTGGCTCCGGATTTGGAATGAAGGATTGGTTGGCTTGAAGTGCGATGCTGAGGCCTGTACCTATATTGATGTCACTCTTAGGCGCATGCCCGCGAGTATGATCGTTTAGCATCCATGAGACTGAATAATATTGGGTTCAGGCTGGGTTTCCCCCGACATAAGCTAGGTCAGATGTGTTATAGCAGAGAACTATAAGTCGCTAGCTCTGCTGGTTTACTTGTTTTTTATTGCCGCAGTGAGCCCGTATTGGATTTTAGCTTTCCAAGCGAGTAACGGAATACACCTGGAGATGGTATAAACCACCGTAGGTGGATTGATGCTGAATGAGCCGCGATAAAGATATTGAGAGGTAGGATAGTGAGAATAGGTATGATGGTCGGTGAAGGTAGCGGTGCAGCACCTGAGCTAAACGGGTTAATTGAACGCGGTAAAGCGGCAGAAGCAGCGGGCCTGGATTCTGCCTGGATCGCTAATATAGCGCTGGATGCAATGACGGCGAGTACGGCCTTAGGGGCAGCAACTGACCATATTGAGATAGGTACCGCAGTGGTTCCAACGTTTACCCGGCATCCAATGGCGATGGCCCAACAGGCTGCCAGCACCCAGCTCGTCTGTGAGGGTCGGTTTACTTTAGGGGTTGGCCTGGCACATCAGTTTATGGTGGAAAATGCCTGGGGGCTTTCATATCAGAAGCCCGCACGCCATATGCGAGCCTACCTCGAGATAATAAAACCGTTGCTGGATGGTAAGCCTATCCAGCATGAAAGTGATCAGTACAAGGTGAACCTGCAACCTCCGCCTGGTGGAAATAAGACATCGGTACTGGTTGCGGCATTGGGGCCAGTGATGTTGCGAGTTGCCGGCGAATTAGCTGACGGAACCATCACCTGGGCGACCGGTCGGAAGACGCTGGAAGATCATATTGTTCCGGGCTTAATCAAAGGGAGTGAAAAGGCTGGCCGACCGACACCTCGTGTCGTTGCCGGATTTCCAGTGATGTTAACGGATAAACCTGATCAAGCCCGAGCTCTGGCTGCTGAAACGTTCGCTGTTTATGCGCAGATACCATCTTATCGAGCGATGCTGGACAGGGAAGGTGCGAGAGGAGTCGAAGACTTGGCCATCGTCGGTGATGAAAATATGCTCCGCTCTGAAATCCAGCGACTTGAATCCGCCGGCGTAACGGATCTCTGCGCTTTTCCATTTGAAATTGAAGCGGGTGATAAACAGCGCACCATGGAGTTCCTTGGTGAATGCAGGACCTGATGCGTTAGCATGGCCAAGCCAATGCCGCTATCGCTCGTGGGTTTGATTCAGAAGGAGTCGAATACTGGCATCGCATCTGAGTGAGAACCGTTTCCGTTAATAATAGGCGTCGCCCGTCCTGCTAAACGAGTTTTACCAAAAAGAGGCTGAATCAATCCGTTTTGATGTAACTAGTCAGACTAGAGAATGTTCTTGCGCCATTAGTTAATTGCTAACCGCTCGGCACGGGGATGTCGCGCTATCTTTCCGCCAAGGGTTTCCCCGTCTTTGCCTGTGTCAATGTGTAGTGTTTTATGGCGGGGGCAGAACAAGCGAGTTGTGCGATAATTGCCAAAGTTTCATCTGTATGCAGTTCAGGGGCATAACCGGTTTCTACCGCCCATTGCATCTCACAGTGCTAGTCAATACCACCAGTAAGTCTCTGACAGTGGCTTGTCCGGCGAAAACCAGCGTGGTTGAAAATTAACAATAGTCTCTGTGAGCATCTACTCTGTGAAAATTGGCGTACAAAGTCCCATTCCAAAAAATATATTCAATTTAGGCTTCAATTCGGGTTGAAAGATAACAGACTGACTCCATATAAGGACGTGAATCTCACAAGGATTCTTTCGAACCTCACAAGGGTTCAACTTTCAGTCCCTATAAGGAGAAAAACGTGTCCAAAAGACGCATAGCACGATATACATCTGCATCGCTTGAACTCACCCTGGTAGCTTCTGCCGCAATGGTGGCAATCCCATTTTTTATGGGCTAGCCGTTACCAACCTGCTCTGGGAATAATCAAATTTCAGCGCCAGGTTCAAATCGCTGGTTTGTTATCTGTTAGACGCTGGCGCAGGGCAGCCATGGGTTGTTTCTGTTGCCAGCACTGATATTCGGAACTACATCACGGTAGTCCGCGAGTCTCCTATTGCTGTTGAATTGAGGTTGAATTGACGGCGATGCCAAGAAACAGGTTGCTGATAATACTCGTCCCTTAAGTTAGCAGAATGCTCGTTGTGTTATTAACCACTACAGCGCTAATCAAAGGCATTGGTCCATTTGCATTGTCGGCACGCTCGGTACGGTGGGTTTATGGTCTTGTTTACAAGTGCATGTCGTTAACTCTTCAGGTGGCTGGCACGTAAAAATTTTGGATATTTTCGATGTGATTAGTAACGATAACGCTGTTATCGGTTAGCGATGATGCTACACTGACAACGTTGTCATAAATAAATTTCCAGCATGACCCGACATGGAGCTGAAGCATCTTAAAATTTTATCGTACTGGCATCGGGTCTATATCCTACCGCGTATCAATTTCGCTTGCTGTCCTGTCCGTCATGTTTTGTGTCCAGGAATTGGCTGCAGCATCTGACGATACTTATATCCTGACCGGGGGACACGTAGCTGAAATCTGGGGTGGTGATGCTGCACTTTCGTTCTTTGATGAGTACAGTGGTTACGCAGATTGTACAGATGAGCTCGCAGGCACTGAAAGCTGTCAAAGTGTTGATTGGGGTATCGTTGAAGATGAATCCCGCGGCGAAGTCTTGGAAGTCACTTACCTGGCCGATGCCGGTCATGCAGGTTTGGTGGTAGGGCCAGGCAGTCCCATTGACTTGAGTGGTTATGCGGAAGGTGAACTGAGCTTCGATATTAATTTGATAGATATAGGTCAAGTCGGGCAGTTTTACATCAAAGTTGAAAGCGGCGCTGCTATATCGGGCGAGCTCCTTGTGCAGG
Organism: Gammaproteobacteria bacterium; assembly: GCA_018666555.1. Classification (GTDB taxonomy): domain Bacteria; phylum Pseudomonadota; class Gammaproteobacteria; order Pseudomonadales; family Azotimanducaceae; genus UBA9926. The sequence continues at coordinate 4,680 of JABIZD010000089.1, read as the reverse complement.
AGTTATTGATTCAGACGGGTTGGCAGACGGTATCGATACCGGTGAGCACCCTGACTGCCAGTGGGGAGTTATCACTCAGCGGTATTACTGCACCCATGGTGTTCTTCCCTGCTTTCCAGACGGGGGCAGGGCTGCGGTATCGGATTGATGAGGTCCGGTTTACCGGTCTCTCGACCGGCGAACCGCCTCCTGGGCCTGGCTCTGGCTCTGGGACCAATATAGATTACCAGTTGATGACCTTTGGGGCAGGCAATGTTGCCGATACTATAAATCCGGATAGTTACCGCTGCGTTGTTGATTACGGCAACTGGATCTACAATGCGGGCGTAGTAGAGCCGGGGATTGCCGGGTGCGACTCGGCTACCCAGACGCCGGTCGGACTACCGACGCCACTGTCGCCTCAGTTAGTGGCGCCGGCATCGGAAAAGCCCACTGCGACGCATCGTTGGTGGGGTTCTGTTTCTTTTCTGGGAGAGATGCAAGTAGGCAATTCGTCTGATGCAGCTTATATAACCCCGGATCCAATCATCGCCCGAATCACCAACAGGGGCGTGCGTCTGATGGGTATCCCGGGAGGGCTCTCGCTTTCAAGTGACGGTTTTCTCTATAGCCTGCCTGACCCATTTGCTGAGGTTTTCGATGGAATTGCTGTGGGTAATTCACAGCATGCTGACCTCAATGCCTTCATGAAGGACTCCAGTGCAGGTTCAGTGACCGTGCAGTGGCTGGCAGGAACCCTTCCAGTCATGGAGGCCGTCTTTATACATGGTTCACCGCATGTCTTCTTTAGTGTTTTTCAAGGTGACCTTGTACTCCGGACATTAAGAGACGATGGTGGCGAGAAGGGCGTATTTCTGGATGAAGATCAGCGCCTCGGAGTATGGACTTCAGTAGCCGGTAATCGTAACGATTTCCTTGTAACCGGTGGCGGCAATACCTCGTTTGAAGGCATATCTGGGAGTGAGATCACCGTTAACGATGATAGTGGTGAGATTACCGTGACCTGGTTGCCCAATGACAGCGGCGGGGAAGTTTCCAGCGCGATGATCGAGGCTTTCTCAGATACCGCCGCGGCTAGAGTTGCCAGCGTGGATATTGATTACTCGGTTGACCGCAGCACCAACGAAGTGACCGTTAGTCATCGTTATCTTGATGCAACCGGTACTCCTGTCAGCACCATAATGGGATTGCATCCCTTGCACTGGAAATTCACTGAGCCGTTTGAAACGATTGCGACTACGCGCAGTGCTCGAGGATTGATTAAGTTCACTTCAGGAAATGGATTCAGCTATAAGATGCCTTATGTTGGAGTATTACCTTCGCTACCTGTATTTGCCGATTCGATTGATGTTACGCGGCTGGGTGAACTGATTCGCGAGTTCACTGATGCTGGTTCGGCGAGTTGGAATGACAAGGTTGATACCTACTGGAGCGGTAAGAACTATGGCAAGGTCGCAGAGCTTGCAGCCCTGGCGCGCTCAGCTGGTTATGTGCAGGAAGCCGATGAGTTGGTGGTCTGGCTAAAGCTTCAACTTGAAGATTGGTTTTCCGCTGAGCGAGAGGGTGAGCTGGATAGCCAGCGCTATTTTGTCTATGACGAGCAATGGAGCACCTTGCTGGGTATGGAGGAGGCTTTTGCTTCTCATCAGTTGCTTAATGATCACCATTTCCATTATGGCTATTTCGTCCGTGCTGCGGCTGAGATCTGTGGTGTTGATGCTGCCTGGTGCAGTTCTGAGAACTACGGACCGATGATTGAACTACTGATCCGCGATTATGCTGCAGCACCAGATGACCCGCTTTTTCCACCGTTGCGAAATTTCGATCCTGCCAATGGTTTTTCCTGGGCTTCCGGTTCAGTCAATTTTGTCCGCGGCAATAACAATGAATCAACCTCAGAAGCCGCTAACGCCTATGGTGCTATCATTTTATATGGCCTGGCGACAGGCAATGATGCCCTGACGGAACGGGGTATGTATCTGCATGCGTCAACTTCTGCCGCTTTCTGGCAGTACTGGAACAATATAGACGGCTATCGCGAGCCTGGCAGTGACATGGATAACTTCCCGTTCGGCTATAATAATATAACGACCTCGATCATATGGGGTGATGGAGCTGTCTTCTCTACCTGGTTCAGTCCGCTGTTGGCGCATATCCTCGGAATTCAGGGGCTTCCTTCCAATACCTTAACCCTGCATGTTGGATTGTACTCTGACTATATGCAGGAGTATGTGGCGTTGGGTTTGTCTGAATCGGCGAATAGTAAACCCTCCGGACTCGGGGCTGATGAATGGAGCGATTTGTGGTGGAATCTGTGGGCGCTGGTTGACCCTGAAGCGGCTATTGCTGACTACGAAACCGTGTCTTTATATACTCCAGAAGCAGGAGAAACCAAGGCACATACGTTTCACTGGCTGCACACCATGAAGATGCTGGGCCATATGGTTACCGGTACCGGTGACATTACCGCCGATTACCCGGCAGCGGTGGTGTTCGAGCGAGGTGATCTCAGGCAATACGTGGTCTACAATTTCAGCGACACGCCCCTGACTACCACCTTCAGTGACGGTCATACCGTGACTACCGCTTCTGGATTCTCAGTGAGCAATAACCAGAGTGTTGAACTGGATTCGGACGGTGATGGCATCAATGATGATTTGGATGCATTTCCTGAGAACGCTAGTGAGTGGCTCGATACGGATGGAGATGGCACAGGTAATAATGCTGACCTTGACGACGATAATGATGGCTATTCTGATCAACAGGAAGCGATGCATGGAACCGATCCGCTAAATTCATTCTCGTGCAGTGAAGGATGCTTTAGTTTCGATGTTGACGATAATCAGGACGTTGAAGCCTTAACCGACGGTTTGCTGGTCATCCGCCATCTTTTCGGTTTCTCTGGTGATTCTCTCACTTCTGGTGCTGCCGCTGACAATGCTAACAGGGCTACAGCAGACGCCATCTCGAACTATCTGACGGATGCTGATGGAGAGATTGATCTAGATGGTAACGGCGAATCTGAGGCGCTCACTGATGGTCTGTTACTGATCCGTTATCTGTTTGGATTCACTGGTGATGCACTGACTGATGGCGCAATTGGTGATAATGCAGTACGCGATACCGCTGAAAAAATAGAAGCATATACCCAGGAACGAATCCCCGCTAACTAGTTGCTTCAGGGTTTTGCTTTAGTCTTGCTTATTTGCCCTACCTAGCGGGATTTCCTTAAGCTCAGCTATGAAACAACCTGTAATCAATGGGTGCTTAGCGCCAGGTTGGTTTGGTTAGAGTATACAATTTACAGGAGGAGTAGATAGGCGTCAGTGGAGGCGCTGGGTTTCAACACATGGGCAACAAAGCCAAGCTTTGGTCTATGCTCTAGACCGCCATTGAGCTTCGGTAGCGCTTGATATTTAATTGAGACCTGATGAGCATCTGTTGACCTGTTGGTCTTTACTTCCGAGGAAATAGAATCAGGTAAGGTTTTGTACTTGCCTGGGAAATTAGATGAGTAAAGCCTTTTTGCATTGCGGTCTCGGCTCTTTCCGACACTGAAAGTGTAGTTGATTCTCAGTCTCTAGTTTAGAAAATCGTCTTCCAGTGGATAATTCACTGGCTTGCTTATCCAGGTACAGCTTAATGATTTCATACCCTCTGAGGGGACAGCTAGTGCCAGCTATCCTGATAGCAGGCGGCCCATGCGCCCTCTAAGCAGGTGATGGTATCGACGTCTACCTCATTCGGTCCCGAAACCTCTTGGCTGGCAATGCACCCGTCAAAACAAGACTGATCCAGATTAGAAATAGGAGTCGTATACCAGCCTGTTCCTGTAGTTACCTCGGCAGTGTTTCTGATAGATTGCCAGGGCTATCCTGAATACCAGCTGAATCTCTCGCCAGTCTGCAAGCGGGTGCTTTCCTTAATCAAGCACCGGCATCTGCTGACGGTTGCAGTTTCAAGCACCGCCATCTGCTGACGGTTGCAGTTTGAAATACCCAAGCAAGCGCAGCGTTTTGCAGGAATGTCTGGCTTGGCTATGAAACAGGATTAGTAGACCTTCGCTTATTGTCCTCAGGGATTCCATTGCAATTTTTCGCCTGTTATGGGGTGATCTGATAGTCTTATATAAAATTTTTTTTGAGGCATTAGATATCCTGGTCCGGATATGGGTAATAGCCATCGCTACAGGCGCTGGAAGGCATTTGGCCTATACGCGACTTATGTTGGCTGGCTCGACACGATTGGGGGGGCGAATAGGATGAAGGCTGGCAGGATTATTGGTGGTGCCATCGCGATGGTGGTATTGATCACGCTCGGTTTGGTGGTATCGGGTATTGGCGGTGATCTGTTTTTTAAGGGCTTTGTAGCCTACAACAAACCGGCCGGCGATTTTGATGCTAATCATACAGTAGCGGCTCCAGACTATAGTCTTTCCCGGAATTGGGCCTCGTTGCCGAGCCTGGAGGATCTGGCAGACCAGGTCCCGCAAGGGGTTCAGGTATCTAGCCAGAAAAGCAGGCCGGTCGATGTGTTTTTTATTCACCCAACCGGCCTGATTAATGCCGGAGCCTGGGTTTCTCCTATGCAGGAAGCTTCAGCGACCGCGGAAAATACGCATTTTATGATGGCCAATCAAGCAAGTGTTTTTAATGGTTGCTGTGATATTTATGCGCCGAG
>JABIZD010000174.1 GCA_018666555.1 Gammaproteobacteria bacterium | reverse complement strand
CTGGATCGGTAACGCGTGCCTCCCACAGTATGGTGCCCTCGCTTACCCTGCTGAAACGTTCAACTACATGAAGTTGATCACTGATGGGTACGCCCTTCAGTCGGCCACCTGCGCTGCTGTTGGCAATCATACCGCGATCATTGTAATTCGTGGTTTCAACCACTAGGGTATCGCCTTCCCAACGAGCAATGGAATCACCCATCCATAATTTTACCTTAGAATCGATATGCTCGGCTTTATCGAGGTGGATTACCCGTACATCGTGAATCATTTCATGCACGATGGTAAAGGTATCCTCAGTCTGAATGAATCGGTAGGCATTGTTGTAGCCGGCAGGCAACATGGATCCCGGCACACCGCGCGTTATACAGCGGTCCCAAACTGTGTGATTAGTCCAGTGATCTTCAACGTGGGCAAAGCCATAGTCTCGTTTTGCTTCAGCTTCTGGGCGAATAGGGGCTCGGCCAGAAGGCGGATCGGTAATCATTGATGTCTGACCGGTAGAAAGAACGGTATCCCCAGAATCCAGCCAGATTTGATTGTAACCCCCGATGCTTCCGCCTGCTTCGACCACGATATTGTCATCGGCTACGGCTCTGCGCTGAGCAATGCGCGCTTCTGCCCTAGCGATCTCATCTTGGGAGAGGAATGCCTGGCCTGCCATCGAGATGGGGCGTTCTATTGGGGTGATGGTATCGTTAGTCCACAAGCCTTGCAGGTCTGGTTGGCCATCTGCGGTGCGTCCGACTATATAGTCCTGAGCATTGGCAGCTAGCGGTTTGAGGCTAATCAGTCCAGCGCTAAGAGCAACGAGGGCAAGAAGAAATCGCGAGTTCAATCCTAGATGAGCAATAGTGATCATGGGCTTCTCAATATCAACGCTAATAGAATGATTTATTTCACAGTAAAGCTACAGTAGTTTGTGGTGTGGATCAAAAAAAGATGCTCAGTGGGACGGGTTTCTGGATATCAACTGCGTAAATCTGCCGCTCAGGGGCTAGAGGGAATGGCTGTTTTGATCCCTGGTGAAACCAAATAGAATGACAGTAACAAAATTGATCTAGGCTGTGGATCTGCCGGCATAGAATATTACTGGAACCAGCAGCAGCAACAAGGGTAGAGCAAATACCATCACACCACTCCAGCCAATACTGGCCAGTAGAATACCTGCACTGAGTGAGCCAACCGCCTGTAAGCCAAAGACCAGGAAATCATTGACCGCCTGCACCTTAAATCGCTCCGAGGCGCGGTAGCTTTGAGTCAGCAAGGTGGTGCCACCAAGGAAAAGGAAATTCCAGCCCACACCGAGAAAGACTAAAGCGCCCCAGTAGTTAATGAACTCGGGCTGGCCCCATCCGATAAATATACAGATCGCCATTAAAACAAAGCCTGCCTGGATAATCCTTTTAACTCCAAACCAAGAAATTAAGAACCCACTGAAGAATGATGGGATATACATGGCAAGGATGTGGATTTGGATAACTCGGGTTGTGTCATCCAAAGAATGATGATCCATCTCATGCATGCTCAGGGGTGTTGCAGTCATAACCAGACTCATGATGCTATAGCCTGCGGCAGCGGCGGCTATGGCGAGGATTAATGTGGGTTGTCTGAAAATCTGCCCTAGGGGCCTGATAGCACTGGATTGGTCTTGTTTTTCGAATGTCGTGTTTTTGTAGAATGTCAGCAAGATCAAAAACGATACAGTCAGCATTGCTGTCAAACCTAAAAATGAACCAACGTAATCGGGAAGTCCTTCAACAACGCTGAAGCGTCGAGCAACTTCTGGTCCGAGCAACGCGGCAACGATGCCTGCTAGCATTAAAAACGACAGACATTTGGCTATTTGTTCGCTTGGCACTGATTCTGCAACTGCAAAACGAAACTGCTGTAGGAAGGCGATATAGTTGCCAATCAAAAAAGAGGCTATGCAAAACAGCGTAAACGATTCTTGATAGATACCCCAGGCGGCAAAGAGTGTCGCAAAGATGGCCAGTGCAGTGCCGGCAAGAAAGCCCGCCTTTCTGCCGATTTTTGACATCAGATAAGACGCCGGTATTGTTGCGAAAGCTATGCCAGCAATTTGAATCGCAATTGGCAGAGTTGCCCAATCAATAGAGGGCGCGATCTGCGCCCCGACAATGCCACCTAGTAATACAAGAATTGGTGCTGCCGTTTGACCAAAGCATTGTGCGAAAGTTAGAACGACAAGGGTTTTGTAATTTTCGAATTTCACTCAGGGGCTCCCGCTCCAGCACATTTTGATACGAGAGCTTGATACCCGCTGCGTGAGTCTACCCTATAAAGAGGCCGTCTTACTCTGCGCTGAAAATAAAATCAATCACAGCAGCTGTGTTTCTACTCAGGTCTGTTTTCTAACTCGTTTACTGAATGTGCTATTGTTGTTTTTT
>JABIZD010000156.1 GCA_018666555.1 Gammaproteobacteria bacterium | reverse complement strand
TGGTGAGCCCTTACCTCACCAACTAGCTAATCCAACGCAGGCTCCTCCAATAGTGAGAGCTTTCAAGAAGAGGCCCCCTTTCCCCCGTAGGGCGTATGCGGTATTATTCCGGGTTTCCCCGGGCTATCCCCCGCTACTGGGTAGATTCCTACGCGTTACTCACCCGTCCGCCACTCGTCAGCCAGAGCAAGCTCTGCTGTTACCGTTCGACTTGCATGTATAAGGCCTGCCGCCAACGTTCAATCTGAGCCATGATCAAACTCTTCAATTTTAATTGAAGTATCCTGATCCCCTCGTTACATCCTTTTGAGACTCCCTCAGTTCACAGTTGCGATTATAGATCGCAAATCTTGTAACAGTGTATTTCCACTCTACAGTCGTTGTTCGCAAGCGAACGACTGTCGTAAAGTGTGTTTGTCCTTGCGGACAAAACCACACACTGGCTCAACGCAAAATTACCGTTCTTAGTAAGTATACACTCAATAAATTATCGGTAACTTGTTGTTGAAAAATAATTACATCCAACACACAAGCACCCACACCTATTGTATGTTTCCAATTTTTTAAATAGCTTTATCAGAACCTTCCCGCGACCAAACCTGTGTCAACGACTTAATTGACGAGGCTCTATGCTGGTAAACTTTCTGAACGGCCCCGATCCATTGGGTCGGCAACCAGTCTTCTCTTAATGCTCAGTGTTTAGATACTGAGGAAGCGCCATTATACGTGTCGACACCCCCAATACAACCCTTATCGAAAATAAATATTTTCTTATCAGCAGTTTTTAAAGGGGCTCGGAGTTTAACCGCTTAGAACGTAGATGCACATTCTCATTTCAACTCTTGCTAGATCGCCCTTGCTAATCGCTGCAAGCTCGTATCAGGACTGCTATAGCTCAGCAAAACACCGGGCTTAAGCCCTTTTTGGGCCTGTTTCAGGGACCTTTGAATACACGCAGAAGTCTTCGGCTACGCCCGGCAAAACACACCAGGACAAACAGCAAATACAGCAAAGGCTCTAATAAATCACTGCGTGCAATCCAGATGATATGAACAATAACAAGCAAAGTAGCCGGATAGATCAAACCATGCAATCGCTTCCAGTTACGACCCAATCGTCTTGTACTGAAGTTATTGGATGTCAATGCAAGGGGCATTAACAAAGTGGCTGCCATCATACCCATGGTGACGTAGGGTCTTTCCAGAACATCTTCAATGATTTCGCTGAAGTGTAATTCCAGCAGAAACACAACGTAAGCAGTGATATGCAGACCATAATAGAAAAACACCGCTAGGCCGAAAAGGCGCCGATGAACGACCAGCCAGCGCCAGCCAAACCAAAGTCGCACAGGAGAAGCAGAGAATACCAACAACAGTAACCAAAGCGCCCATTGCCCTAACTCCAATACAATCTGCTTGCCCGGGTCCGGACCCAAGCTGTGGAGTTGCCCCTGCAGGGCCTGTGACACCTGCCACAAGAGATTAACGGCTGGAAGGGCTAACAATACCACCAGACCTATTTTAACCTGAACAGGCTTCATTAACCTGTTAGCACCTTAATAGTTCATACGTAGGTTCATGCCCTTGTAGAGATGGGCGACCTCATCTGCGTAGCCGTTGAACATTAGCGTCTCGATCCGATTTGAACTGAACAGACTACTTGGTAATCGCCTTTCAGTTGCTTGACTCCAGCGAGGATGACTCACCTTAGGATTAACGTTGGAAAAAAAGCCATACTCTTTCGAGTTAGACTTTTGCCAACTCGATTGCGGCCGGTGTTTCTGGAAAGTTATTCTGGCTATGGACTTGATACTCTTGAAACCATATTTCCACGGCACTACCAACCTAAGGGGAGCCCCATTCTGCGCCAATAAAGGTTCGCCATAAAGGCCAACAGCAATAAAAGCAAGGTCATGCAGAGCTTCATCCATACGCAACCCCTCAACATAAGGGTAATCCAGGGTGGCAAAATAGGCACTCTGACCGGGCATCTCGGCCGGCCTGTAAATCGTTTCGAATTTAACGTATCTGGCCCGCGAAGTCGGCTTGAACCGGCTGAGTAGCTTGCGCAATGGAAATCCAATCCAGGGTATCACCATAGACCAGGCTTCAACACACCTCAGGCGATAAATACGTTCTTCTAGATCCTGCCCCTTGAGCAGATCTTCAAGCTGAAATCGACCGGTGACTTCGCAGTCGCCTCCTACCTCAACACTCCAGGGATCAGATTTAAATTTGGAGGAATTCTCTGAGGGGTCGGATTTGTCCGTACCAAACTCATAAAAATTATTGTAGCCGGTAACATATTCGTACGGCGTCAACGTCTCAGGGGTACTAATCTTGCTGATGCTGGCACTAGACACCCGCTGCCGCAGCCACTCGGGACCCTGGCCACCCATCGTCTCAGCGCGTTGTAATCCAGCAGACCCCGCGGAACTGGCAGCAAAGCCTCCAGCAATCGCCGACAACCCGGCTGCCTTGATGATCTGACGACGATTCAGATAGACCGCCTTATCTGTTACCTCATGCTCTTTTATGGTATGCAATTTTCTACCCACCCTTTTCCGTAATACAGCCACACCAGATTGTTAATCTGACCCACTGTTAAATTTAACTTACTTCCTCCTACTGTTACGAAGCAAGGCCTGAATTGGACCAGAAACAGCGTAAACCAGTCCTATGAGCAGGAGCATACCAGGCGGGTACATGGCAACTATCACGAACAACAACACGATGACAAACATATAGACGAATGGCACTCTAGCTGCTCCATCCATATTCTTTGGGCTGTAATAACGGATATTACTGACCATCAGCAGTGCTAGGACAGCCGTTACACAAGCGACGGGCACACCGATCTCCACACCAATTTTCCCTGAGGTGTTATCCAGGACTGTCCATACCAGCGTGGCCAGGATCCCCGCTGAGCCGGGACTGGCAAGACCAAAGAAAATTTTACTTTCAGGTGCGGTGTTAAATCGTGCCAATCGCAGCGCAGCGCAGGCCATATAGAGAAACGCAACCAGCCATCCGGCTTTGCCAAGATCGGACAACACCCAACTGAACATCAGCAGCGCAGGCGCAACTCCAAACGCTACCAGATCTGAAAGGCTGTCATATTGAACACCGAATTCACTCTGGGTATGGGTCAATCTGGCAATCCTGCCATCGAGAGAATCAAGAAACCCAGCGATGACAATAGCAATGGCGGCATGCTCCAGATGCCCAGTCATAGCCGAGATAATAGAATAGAATCCGGAGAACAAAGCGCCGGTGGTGATCAAATTAGGTAATAGGTAAATTCCCCGACGCAAACCGACTCGTTTGGGAAACGCACTTACGCTCGATGCCTCCTGATTTTCTTTCAGTTCCTCATCTTGCATTTAAAGAGATCCTTGTTTTAATTGAGTTGGCACCTACAGACTGAGAATTTTATCTCCCCGACCAAGCCCTGTAACTCCAGAGCGCACTGTTTCCAAAATAGTCCCTTCAGCAATAGCCCGCAGGAAAGCATCCAGCTTTTCGCTGGTTCCTATTAACTGCACCAGATACGAATTTGGCATCACATCCACTATCTGCCCACGAAATATATCCACTGTTCTCTTTACCTCTGCGCGCTGGGCACCCGAGGCTTTGATCTTAATCAGCATAAGTTCACGCTCAACATGATCACCTTCAGTAAGGTCGACTAGCTTAACGACCTCAATCAGCTTATTTAACTGTTTGGTAATCTGCTCTATCTGGGTATCGCTGGCATTGGTTGTAAGCGTCAACCTGGACAAGGTTGGGTCCTCTGTCACTGCCACTGTAAGAGACTCAATATTATAATTTCTCTGGGCGAAAAGGCCGACCACTCGAGACAGCGAGCCGGCTTCATTTTCCAGTATCAGGGAGACAATTCGGCGCATCAGGTCCGCACTCCTTTGGCAAGCCACATATCACGCATAGCCCCGTTAGGTGCAACATGCATGGGATAAACATGCTCATCCGGGTCCACTAGAATGTCAACGAACACAAGCCTGTCCTTTAGCGAAAATGCTTCTGCCAGCACATCCTCTAATTGCTCAACCTTGGAAACTGAAAATCCAACATGACCATAGGACTCAACCAATTGCTTAAAGTCGGGCAGGGAATCCATATAACTATGTGAATGGCGACCTTCATACTGCATATCCTGCCATTGCTTGACCATCCCCAGAGAACCGTTATTTAAGTTAATTATTTTAACCGGTAGCCCATATTGGCTACAGGTAGATAGCTCCTGGATATTCATCTGGATACTACCCTCACCGGTAATACAGGCAACGGTGGCGTCTGGATGAGCCACCTGAACCCCCATCGCTGCGGGAAAACCGAACCCCATCGTTCCCAACCCGCCTGAGTTTATCCATCGTCTCGGCAAATCAAACGGATAATATAGCGCGGCAAACATCTGATGCTGTCCTACATCAGAGGTTACGAATGCGTCTCCCTTGGTGACCTTGAACAAGGCCTGAACGGCCTCTTGAGGCTTGATAATGGAACTATCCGGCGACCTGTTGACCTTCAGGCAATTTTGCTTGCGCCAGTTCTCGATCTGGACCCACCAGTCGCTCACAGCTTCTTTCTGTTGCGGCGTCCTTTGCGCGTCTGAATTCTCCAGCATCCTGGAAAATTCTTCCAGCACCGTGTCCACCGGACCGACGATAGGGATATCCACGGCGACATTTTTTGCAATTGAAGCAGGGTCAATATCAATCTGTATGATTTTTGCATAAGGGCAGAACTTGGCCACTGTATTGGTAACCCGATCGTCAAACCGGGCTCCTGCTGCAATCAGCACGTCACAATTGTGCATAGCACTATTAGCCTCAAGCGTACCATGCATCCCCAGCATGCCGAGAAATTGCGGATCTGTACCAGGATAACCACCTAGACCCATAAGGGTGCTAGTGACGGGATAGCCCAGTTTCCTAGCCACCTCGATGAGCCCTTCAGTGGCATTACCCTGGATGACGCCTCCGCCAAAATAAATCATTGGCCGCTCGGCTTTTAACAGTAACTGAAGCGCTTTCTTAATTTGTCCTGTGTGACCTCGAGAAGATGGGCTATATGATCGAATAGCAACTTGCTCCGGATATTCAAACGGGAACAGTTCGAGGGGATTGGTTATATCTTTGGGAATATCAACGACAACCGGACCAGGCCTACCTGACGAGGCCAGATAAAATGCCTTTTTTATGACCACTGGAATCTCGCTTGCCTGCCTCACCAGAAAACTGTGTTTAACGATGGGACGAGATATTCCGACCATATCGGTTTCCTGGAAAGAATCGGTACCGATCAAATGCGACTGAACCTGCCCGGAAATAACCACCATGGGAATGGAATCCATATAAGCCGTGGCAATACCAGTAATAGCATTGGTGGCGCCGGGGCCAGAGGTCACTAAAACCGTACCCGTACTGCCAGTCGATCGCGCGTAGCCATCTGCCATGTGCGTTGCTGCCTGCTCGTGACGCACGAGAAAGTGTTTGATCTGATTCTGTTTGAACAAGGCATCATAGATATGCAGCACGGCACCGCCTGGGTAACCGAACAGATACTCAACACCTTCCTCCTGGAGCGAACGTATCAATAACTCTGCTCCTGACAATTGTTCCAATTCGGGGTCTTGGTTTTCACCCACCGGTTCTGTCACAAAGCTATACCTCAATAATTTCTGGGATTGCCCACAAGAGGGGCGGCATTTTTTACTATTCAACGCCTCGAGTCAACGCTACGACCAGTAAAGTTCCTTATGAGGGTCGAAAAGTACTGCTACCTCGATTAGACTGAATCATACCCCAAACTACTTACAATATTGAACGCCAAGATTCTACTAACCCCAGTTCTGGTATTTATGACGTCGGCCATGGCCACAGACGAGGTCTACTATCGCTGGGTAGACAGGGATGGGGTTAGCCAATTCTCCAGTACCAAACCTAAATCAATCGAGTCAGAAAAGGTCGGGCCTTCCCGGCACTTTGGCTATCCACTGCCATTAGAACCGGAAAAAAATCAAGCCAAGACTGCGGATGAAAACACCAGCACTACGCAAACCGAGCCGACACCTCCGGTATCGCCTCTGTCAGAACAGGAGGATCAATTGCGACGTATAGCAGCCGTAAAGACAGCAAATTGCCGAAAAGGCCAAAGCAATCTGCACCAATTAAATGCCTACCAGAGAATCAGCATCAAAACCGCCGAGGGTAAGATACGTACTCTGAGTCATTCTGAAAAGCAAGCCGCGATCAACCGCGCCACCAGCTTGATTCAAGCTAGCTGCTAGACGGCCAAAAAGCGTGGCTTGGAATCAGCACTCTCAATTTGCCTTCCAGAGCAGCGCAGCAAAACGGCCGGTAGGCCCCTCAAGCCGATGAGAAAAGTAGGTGTCATTACAACATACCGTACAGATCTGAGTATCAATGATATCGGTGACACCGCCTTTGCGGAGCAGATCTGCCGCATAGCCAGCCAAATCAAGATTAAGATGCTGGGCATCATCACCCGGGCAGAAATAAGTCTCGTCAAAGACCTTGTAAAGCTCCAGACCAACCTCAAAATGGCACTGCCTGATACCAGGCCCGATCCACGCTCTCAAGTCATTACTTCCAAGCCTGCTTAGACCCTGTTGTATAATGCCAGCCTGTAGACTGCGCCAACCTGCATGCAGGGCCATAATTTCGGAACCGTTAACGGCGCTGATCAATATAGGCAGGCAATCCGCCACCTGTATGGCCAGCACCTCATTGACCATCGTAGTATAGCTGCCATCAGCCTCGGGAATCATGCCCGTTCCTACTTTTGTTATCTCAATGACCTGACTTCCATGAACCTGGTTTAACCAGTGGGGTTCTGTGGGCAGCGCCAATTGCGTCTTTACCTGAAGCCGGTTGAGCCTGACCCATTCAGCCTCATCTCCAACGTGATAGCCCAGGTTAAGCTCAGCGTAGGGTGACTTGCTGTACCCCTGTATTCTATTGGTACAGGCAGCAAATACATTTTCAGCGAATTCCCAGGATTGCAGTTGCTCAGGCATTGCTTGAATCATCCATTTCAGCCAAATCATTAAGTATCTGCTGCATATCTTCAGGCAGAGGCACAGCAATATTTAAATCAGATTTATTAATCGGATGCGAAAATGCCAGTCTCCTGGCATGCAGTGCCTGCCTGGACAGCGCCTGCAACGACTCGGGATAGATCCTGTCCCTGGGTATTTTCCGGGTGCCATAGACGGCGTCGCCAACGAGAGGGCAGCCAAGGTGCTGCATGTGCACCCTGATCTGGTGAGTCCGTCCAGTCACCAGAGCATACTTCATATGCGCGTAGGCTCCATACTGGCGCAGCAACCAGTAGTGGGTTACGGCTTCTTTGCCACCGGGTTGTATGGCCATTTTTGTGCGTCGAGTCGGATGTCGGCCAATCGGTAGCTGTACCTCTCCGCTGAACTTGGGAGATCCCAACGCAATAGCTTCATATTCTCTTTTAACGGTCCTGCGCTGCAACTGCTGAACCAGGCTGGTCATGGCAGGCAACCTTTTTGCAACAACCAGTAGACCGGACGTGTCCTTATCGAGGCGATGGATTATGCCCGCCCGGGGAAGTTCCCGGCATTCAGGAGCATGGTACAACAGCGCATTCAATAAGGTTCCATTCGGATTGCCGGCGCCTGGATGAACCACAAGGCCCGCCGGCTTATTTACCACCAGTAAATCATCATCTTCAAATTCGATTCTCAGGGGAATCGGTTCGGGCCCATCAGCAAGATCCTCGAGTTCAACATTAATCTCCAGGACAGCGCCTGCAGGCACTTTATCCTTTGGTCTGGCAGCGTTCCCATTTAAGGTCAACACCCCGCCGCGAATCCACTGTTGCAGTTTTGACCGCGAATATTGCGGAAACAGCTGCGCAGCAACCATGTCTAATCGCTTTAAGCTATCTGACTCGCTGATCTTTACCCTGTGTTTGATTTGCGACGACATGACCACCTAACTGAAAAACTCTGTTGGGAGAATTGGCAAGGCTATGGTTAAATGAGCGTCTTTTCAAGACAATAACACTGGATTGGTACTAACCATGCTGGAAACTAAGCTGACTAAACAATCAATGGTTACGGTGTTATTGATGCTTGTACTCGGGTCAGTTGGTTGCTCCAAAGATGACGAAATCACTGAGCAGGAATCCGAGCTGGCGCTCTACCAATCAGCACAAAGTGGCATGAACTCAGGCAACTATAAAGCTGCTGTAGCCAGACTTCAGGCGCTGGAGGCACGGTATCCATTTGGCCGGTATGCCGAACAGGCACAGTTAGAGATTATATTCGCCTACTACAGAAGCGCCCAGGCTGAAGCCGCCCGTGCTGCCGCTGATCGCTTCATCAGGCTACATCCAAGCCATCCTAATGTGGATTATGCCTATTACCTCAAAGGCCTGGCATCCTTCGATGAAGATGAAAACTTTCTCAGCAAGATCTTCCCTCTCGACCCTGCAACCAGAGACCCAGGAGCCGCCCGTAATTCATTTGATGACTTTTCACTGCTAATTCGCAGATTTCCGGAAAGTGAATACGCCCCGGATGCCCAGAAACGCATGCGCTATCTTAAAAATCTGCTGGCATCAGCGGAAATTCATGTAGCCCGCTATTACATTTATCGCGAAGCTTATATGGCCGCAGCGAACAGAGGTCGATACGTATTTGAGAATTTCCAGGGCACAGCCTCGGTACCAGATGCGCTGGCCATCATGGTAGAGGCATACCAGTTACTGGATCAGAAAGAGCTCGCTGATAACGCACTGACGGTGTTGACAACCAATTACCCCGAACATCGTAGCTTGGATAAAACCGGGCATTTCAACCCTAACAGGACAGTTAAAAAATCCCAGAGATCCTGGCTCAACGTCTTATCCTTCGGATTGCTTGGCTGATCAATACCAAATCGGGAATCTGGCCATGGCCAGGCTTTCCCCACTCCTGACTAGCATCACCTCTGTCAGCAAAAGCGCACCATAAAACCAGAAAAACCCCCATTCCTCATGGGCACGCCTCGGTATTCTAAGCCGTCGATCCAGCGCTAACATTTAGCAATGAAGAACGTCAGCAGAGTATTCACGGCCGTTGCCGTCAGCGATAATGCCAAGCTACCCAGCCGCGCTGTCAACAACGGTTTAACCTTGATCGAATTACTAATCGTTATCGCCATTGTCGGTATCGTGTTAGCCAGCGGATTACCCCATTACCGACAATTGGTTGCACGCAACCAGGCAACGACAGTGGTTAACTGGTTGATTAGCTCTGTTCATTTTGCCCGCTATAGCGCTGCCAGCAACGGCATCACGGTAACCCTGTGCGCCCTGGAAGGCAAAACCTGTACTAAAAACTGGCATACCGGCTTAACGGTTTTCGTCGACAGTAATCAGAATGGCAGGCTGGACAGCAAAGAGAAATTACTGGCA
>JABIZD010000049.1 GCA_018666555.1 Gammaproteobacteria bacterium | reverse complement strand
CTCAAATCGCGATGCACCGCTATTGGGTCGCTACCGCGCTAAAGAAGGTTATGTGATGCTGGCCGGTTATCTACCCCGCCACCAGCGCAGTATCCTGACAGCGATCGGTTTAGGCCACTTAGCGGACCTACCTCATTCTGAATTTCGCCAACGATTATCAGAAATTGACGTCCAAGTAGAATCAACCCTGCTAGAAAAAACGGCAACCGAATGGGATCAGATCTTCTCTGACCAGGCCATCGTTGCTGGCGGTGTTGAGCATCTCGACCGCGTCGTCGCCGGGGCACAAACTGAATCGAGGAAATTACTGGTACTCGTAGACAGTCCAGCTGGGCCTCAGCAGGTGACAACGGCCGGATACCACATCAACGATCAGGTATTCGGCCCGGGCAACTCAATACCCATGTTAGGTGAACATACCGAAGAAGTATTAGCCGAGCTTGGTTACTCAGAGGAGCAGATCGACCTCTACCTCGAGCATTAGTATTACCTGTTGCTAACACAAAAACTTCCTATGACCCGAAAGTCTAATCCCCGCGTACCGGCCATGCGACCAACCAAGGCTTTAACCGGGCCAGGGCCTGAACATCTTGGAGGGAGAATTACCAAATTTGTCAGCAGGGCTTCAGCCATTAATGTCGATAAAACCGGCTCTAAAAAGTATCTTTTTAATACTTTAGACAGCTTTAGAAATAGGCTAGGCTGAACACAATGGCCATTGATTTATATACACAACCAGCAGATGCAGTTGAAACAGCCCCGGAACACTGGCTTCAACGCCTCAAATTCCTGGGTCCGGGCATTATTATTTCCGCCTCCATTGTCGGTTCTGGTGAGATTATCCTTACCGCCAGCCTCGGTGCAGCGGTTGGCTTTAGCATGCTCTGGTGGGTAGTTTTGTCGTGCTGGAGCAAATCCATCGTACAAGCTTCTCTGGCCAGGTATATCGTACTCAGTGGCGACACCTACCTTCGGGCGCTGAATCGTATTCCCGGTAAACTCCCTGGCCCAAAAGGAGAAGTATCCTGGCCTGTTATTATTGGCCTGATTGCATTTCTCCCGGCGTTTACCGGTCTAGGTGGCTTAATCGGCGGTGCCGGCCAGGCCCTATTGCTGTTATTCCCAGGGATTCCGGACCTGCCCGTGGTGGCTTGCCTTGCTGTCATAATCGCCATGCTATTAAGAAGCGGTCGGTACCAGCATCTGGAAAGAATCATGCTACTGCTGGTGTTTATCTTCACACTGCTCACAGTGACCTGTCTTATACTCATGCAGTCAACCGGCTACGCTGTTCAATGGCAGGATATCACCCAGGGTTTTCAGTTTGAATTCAGCTACCCTTATGCTGTCCTCGCCCTGGCTGCTTACGGTTATACCGGTGTCAACTCGGGTGAAATATCATCGTACACCTACTGGTGTATCGAAAAAGGGTATCCTGGCAAAATCGGTATAAACGACGGCAGCGAGCAATGGGTTAGCAGGGCCAAAGGCTGGCTAAGAATAATGCACATGGACGTCTGGATCACCCTTGCTCTGCTAACTTGCGCGACCATACCGTTTTACTTTCTAGGAGCAGGAATATTACACGCCTTGGGCGAGGTTCCCTCTGGTCAACAAACTATTGTCATCCTCAGTCAAATGTTCACTGAAACCATGGGACCCTGGTCACTATGGATTTTCGCCGTAGGCGCTTTTTGTATCTTGTTCTCAAGTTGCGTTGCGGGAGTCGCCGCAGGAGGCCGATATATTCCGGACTATTTGATCGAACTCGGCTTTCTGGCTAGAAATCGTCTTGATATCCGCCGAAGTATTATCCGTTATTACGGTTTAACCGTGCCTTTTATCGGCTTGCTGCTGTACGCCGGTTTCCAGAGACCGGTACTGATGGTCAGCATCGCGGCCTGCTTCGGTGCACTGATGCTGCCCATTCAATGCGGAATCACCATCTATCTACAGAAGGAACGGTTACCCAAGATACTTCTACCCAGCAAATTCACGCAGGCATTTCTCTATCTTACCTTTGCCTTCCAGGTCGTCATGGCCGGTTTAGTGTTGTATTTTGTGGTGTTTTAGTCAGCTCCGACTTTAAAATCAGGCTGGCGCCTCGCCGCCGGGCTAGTTAGGGGGAAGCAGAAGCGAATCCAAGTTAGGCCGCCAGGAAGCAGGCAACACCAGAGCTGCTTTGTTTCCTACCATCAAGGAAAAACGATAATCCACCGCAAGGCGGTTCAACAGCAGAGACGGCAAGTGGCACGCGTATTAACCTATAATCCTCGCGTTTTCAGTCATCCCACTGATTGATTAAGCACTGATAAGTCAACTGGCGTCTGCCTTTTGTTCACATTGCAGATACAGGTTCTTGTTCCAGCAAGGTATGCAGAGCAGCCAGGCCCACCCCACCGCCGACAAACTCCAGCATGGCGTCGAGTAACACCTCCCACAAATATTCTGTTGATGCTATATCAGCCAACAGATAAAAACAGGGCGTCAGGCCAAGGTCATGACGTATAACAATCACACTAATATCAGCGATAATAGTCTGGGCGATAACAAAATCAGGAAACTGCTCGGATCCTAGATCGATCGCACATAACTTGACAAGCATTTTCGATGCCTGAGCACCCACCACCCCAAGCCAACAGTGACTGTCTCCTCTGGGCAACAGATAAGCCTGCGGTGCTGAATCCAGCAACCGGATATCCTCTGGATCAAAAAAGGCGCTAGATTGACCCTTTAGGTCACCAAGGATGAGGAACTCATCAAACGAAAGCCTTGCCACCAGTACCCCATTCGGTTGCAGCACAGCCAAATTCGGCTCTGCAGGCAACTGAAACCGTTTTTGTTGAAGCCAAGCAGGCGCTCCCGGGCCTTTTACTCCCGTCTTCGTCAGCCCACACAGGTCAACCAATCCTAACTGTCGGGCGGTTGCAGTATCTCCCGGGAGGGAGGCCATGAGGTAAGGCACTGCGTTATCTTCGACCTGCCTGAAGCTGGCACCTGTAGCCAGGTGCAGCCTGTAAAGTGGGCTTCGTCGTGGCAAACTTCCGGGGTCTTGTACTACGGGTAGTTCAGACATTTCTATAACCCCTGTCTCAGATTATCAGGATCATAAAAAGGTAATTGAACAATCTCCGCATTTACCAGTACACCGCCCTCAACCTTGATAGAAATAGCCTCGCCAGGGTGACCACGTTGTGGTGGCACATAGGCGAGGCCAATAATCGCTTTCAGGGTGGCTGAATAATGACATGAAGTGACCCGGCCGATCATTTCACCTTTATCAATAACCAGGTGACTTTCCAGGGGAGCAGGCGCCTGCCGGTCCTTGATCAAAAAGCCAGCCAGGACCCGCTTAAGACCTGCTTTTTCCAGCTCCTGCAGACTCCGAATTCCCACATAAAAAGGTTTTACCTTGGAAACCGCCCAACCCATATTAATCTCAAGAGGATGGGTCATCGCATCTGTATCCTGACCAACAATGATATGCCCCTTTTCTAAACGCAGAAGTCGTTGCGCTTCTACACCAAACGGGGCTATACCATAAGCCTCGCCGGCCTTCATCAATATATCCCAGAGAGCCTCACCATACTGCTGTGGCGCATGTAATTCATAACCCAACTCTCCTACAAAGCCGACGCGGATCAATCGCACGCTAATGCCAGCAATAGTGCCCTGCCGAACTGCCATGTAAGGAAAGTGTTCAGCTCCAATATCTACGTCCTGACAGAGATCCTCCAACACCCTGCGGGCATTAGGACCGGCAATATTAATAGCACAATAGGCACTGGTTACATTGGCAATATCAACGCTGAGCCGCCACTGAGCATTCCATTTCAGCATGGAACGAGCAACTCCATCGACCCCACCTGTGGTGGCCGTGACGTAAAAATGATCCCGCTCCAATCGACACGCCACACCATCATCAATGACCACTCCCGCTTCATTAATCTGTAGTGCGTATCGAGCTTTACCAACCGGCTGTTTGATAAACCCGAAGGTGTACATGCGGTTTAGAAACTCTGCCGCATCCGTTCCTCTGACCTCTATACCACCCAGGGTGGACACATCAATAATACCGACATTAGTTCTAACGTTGCTGACCTCAGCTTGAATCAACCTATCCCGATCCCGCTTTAATCCATAAAAGGCAGGTCTATACCAGACCCCTGCCTGCATCATCTGGGCGCCGAGCTCGATATGTCGATAATGCATATTGCTGCGTTTTGCTGGATAAAATACTCGTCCTGCACTATGCGCTAATAGCTCTGCCGAAAATGGTGGGCGGGCCGTAGTGACACCGGTTTCTGACACGCTTATTCCTCTCGTGACTGCCACTAATCGAGCTAGCGCCAGAGCAGAATGCCTACCTTGGGAAGGTCCCATTCCCGCAGTTGAATAACGTTTCACTAATTGCACATGTTCATAGCCATCGTTGACGGCGTTGACGATATCCTCAACCTGTAAATCCTCATCAAAATCCACAAACTCTTTTCCACGGCTATGCGGAAATATCGGCCATGCAAAATTTGGACTCTGGCATTTCTCGTCAACACTGGCTAAACGCGGCTCAGCTACCTGCCCCAAGGCCTTTAGTGCACGCCCTGCAGCAAGGCCTCCATCAGCAATAACATTATCTAAACCCCAGACAGCGTTCATTGATCCTGCAATAAAGCAATTTTCGGGAAGGTTCTCAATGACAAAAGCAGCAGTGCTATCATCGTATGACAAGTGCCCGCCGGCTTGACAGGCAAGCTGATAAGCAGGCGTATAACCCACTGCCATCACCAACAGGTCACAGGCCAATACAGACGCAGTGGCAGGCCTTCCATTGCCTGAGTCAAGCTCACAAACTTCGACGGCGGCGAGATGATTGCCGGTTCTGGAAGCTACCGCCTGGCGAACCTGGTATTGAAATCGAACGCTAATACCGAGGGCTTCTACCTTTTCCAGAAAAGGATGGCCGGCATCAGGTCGTTCTCTGAGGTCAAGCAGTGCTTGTACTTTGACGCCAGCACTCGTCAGAGCAAGCGCACAACTATAACCATCCCAGTTGCCACACAGTACGACTGCCTTCTGCCCTGGTCGAACCGCATAAAGGTGGATCAGCCGTAGCGCTGCGCTACTCATCATGATGCCAGGCAGATCATTATTACGAAACACCGCAGCCTGCTCGAACGAGCCCATGGCCATGATGACCTGCTTGGCCCGTACCTTAAACAGACGCTGTTCAGTAATTACGGCCAGCCAATTATCAGCAAACCAGCCATTACAGACTGCATCTGTCTTAACCTCTATAGCGGCGTGAGCGTTGACCTTATCCATGAGTTGTTGGCGCTGCACCGTCAGTGTCAAGCCATCCAAAGGAAATTCCGTGTAATTAAGGGAACCGCCGAGCTCGGTGTTTTCATCCACCAGCAACACCTTTGCTCCCGCATCCGCTGCGGTCAACGCTGCAGACAGCCCTGCCGGCCCTCCACCTATTACCATGACATCATAAAAACAGTGCTCTTTGTCATAGTAACCCGGTTTTAAAGACTCATCTATTCTACCCAGGCCAGCCTGTTTTCTTATCAAACGGGCCCACAACTCCCAGACACCCTTGGGTCGAAAAAAGGCCTTGTAATAAAAAGCAACGGGTAAAAACCTGGACAAATAACCCAGCCAGGACAGGCGATCGCGCTGTAGCGATCCGCTGACATTTTGGCAAGAAACCTTTAAATCAGGGCAGATTTTCTCAACGTCAGCCAGGGCATTAGGGTTAGAAGGTAGTTGAACCAGCGTATTTGCATCCTGTCCGGCCATTGTCAGCACACCGCGAGGGCGATGGTATTTAAACGACCGACTGAGTAACCACTGATTATTGGCAGCCAGTGCGCTGGCGATAGTGTCCCCTGAGTAACCCGTAAATCGCTTTCCATCGAATGTGAAACTGATCGGCTTTTGCCTCTGCAGTCGCAATCCATAGGGAGGCGGTAACCGATTATTACTCACTTTGTTTCTCCCTGGCCAGCGCTCGAGAAAAGTCCACCCTTTCCTGGTACAGGTCACTGCTCGGAAAGCTTCGCCGGATTTCATCGCTAACCGTGTTGCGTTCGACCAGGAACCAGTAAGAAGTCGGTAGATGGCACCACCATTCGATCACCCATCCAGCCTTGGTTTCAGCAAAGAATACATGCTCGGACCAATCGCGCGAGGAACAACTGCGATAATCTGGAACATCATGATATTCGCCTCCATAAATGAATTCTGAAATATTGCGAAGGCCATTCAACGGGCAGCGAAGTTGTTTCATAAAAGTTGTTTCATAAAAGTTGTTTCATAACTGTTTCCTCAATGACTCGCTGCGGTAGCACCGGCTTCATTGACTTGCTCGAATCGATAGAACCGTTCCAGCGAAAACGGCTGAATCAGTTTCGGTACTCGACCCGTAGCAATCAGTTCTGCCATTGTTTTGCCGCAGATCGGAGTCGCCTTGAATCCCCAGGTACCCCAGCCCGCATCCAAAAAGTAATTTTTCACCGCACTCAATCCCATTATCGGACTATAATCCGGGGTCATATCTGTGGTTCCCGCCCACTGACGCAACACCCGAGCCTGCGCCAGGAAGGGAAACAACTCCAAAACGGATCCTGCCAATTTCTCCTTTTGGTCCAGCGTTGCCCGGCTGTGGTAAAGCGGGTATGGGTCTGATCCCCCTCCAATGACAAACTCGCCTCGAGATGTCTGGTGGACGTATACGTGGACATGGGGCGAACTGACATGAGGGTCCAGCAGGGGTTTATAAGGCTGGGTTACCATAGCCTGGAGTGGAAAAGATTGAATCGGTAGCTGCAGGCCTGCCATCTTAGCAACCATGGAGCTCGCTCCAGCTACAGCCTGAACCACTGCGCCACAGCTGATTCGACCCCTGTTAGTTCGCACACCAACTGCTCGACCCTGTTCGATTTCAATCCCTTGAGCTTCGGTGAGTTGATGCAACTCAACCCCTCTCTGACACGCACCGCGGGCATAACCCCATACCACTGCATCATGACGCGCCGTCGCACCATCTTTGTGCCACAACCCGGCTAGCACTGGATATCGTGCATCCTCAGATAATCGCAGGTTTGGAACTAATTCACGGATCGTTTTTCGGTCCACCAGTTCAGAGCGAACACCGAGATGCTGGTTTACTTCGGCGCGCCACCTGAAACTTCGAATCGCCGCATCACTATGCGCCAGGGTGAGTTGACCCCGATTCTCCATCATAATATTAAAGTCAAATTCGTTACTTAACCCCTGGTACAAGCGCACCGATTCACGATAAAAGGCAACCCCTTCAGCGGTCAAATAATTGGAACGAATCACCGCCGTATTACGCGCTGTATTACCACCGCCAAGATAGCTCTTATCAATTATCGCTATGTCTGTAATGCCATGATATTTTGCCAAATTATAAGCGATGCTGGTGCCGTGCCCGCCCGCACCAATGATAACCACATCGTAATGCTTCTTTAGCTTCTTACTCGGAGTAAACTGATGCTGTGCCGGATACTGCTGACGCAACCCGTATTTAAGTAGTCCAAATGGCACTCATAACTCCCTTCGATATAAATACTGAAATCCACAACCCGAACAATTGGCATCTTCAAGATCGAGTGAGTGGTGGCCTTCCCTGCGCATTCTTTACTTCACTTTAGTGCCGCTATTTACTATCAGTCTCCTGCTCCAGACCTTGACTGATCTGAGCTGGGTACCAGCATCTCTGCTGCCAGACTAACCAGTTTAGACCAAAGGGCATCGTCAACCCCAATGCCATCAACC
Organism: Gammaproteobacteria bacterium; assembly: GCA_018666555.1. Classification (GTDB taxonomy): domain Bacteria; phylum Pseudomonadota; class Gammaproteobacteria; order Pseudomonadales; family Azotimanducaceae; genus UBA9926. The sequence goes on along the minus strand of JABIZD010000049.1, from coordinate 10,654 downwards.
AGTGAAGTCTCATAATTAGCCAGCATATCACCACTGTTGAGGGTTTTTATTAAATCAGCCGAAGGAGGCAGTAGCTCAAGCAGGTAGGCAGACATAGCCTGGGAAGACTGGGCGCTGTAGATATCCAGCTGACGGGTTGAGGTCAAGCCAATCTTGTTTCCTTTTACCTTATCACCTTTTACCTTTTCGCCTTTGACTCGGTAAATGCTGTATTCAGGCAAAGGGTTTCGCTCGCCTGGAAACACATTTAACACATGAAGAAAGTCATCTTCAGGGCCTGCCCACCAGCTTGCACTGCAGGCAACCCAGCGAAGACCCAGACTGATTAGAAGCTGAAAAACCAGTAGCCTGTGCTGACAGCGGGTGATCATTACCTTACCCACTGGCGATGAAAGGCACTTCACATAAGCAAGATCGGCTGCAGAACGCAGACATAGTAAGCTACTCAGATCCTGACCATCAATGACAGCACTGTGGTGATCCTCTTGTAATACCTGGACAGGCTGATGCTGTCGCAGGCTTGGCCCAACCAGCGCTCGAGCCAGCACTTCAAGACCACCGAGCCCCCACATTTCCGCATAGGTCACCAGCTTAGCTGCATTCTCATAGTCACCTTGATCAAAACCCAGACCTTCAAAAGCGAGCTTGAGTAATTCTATTAATTCATTTCTTGATACTTTCAAACTCAACCCTCAGGAGCCAGGGGGAAATACCATTCATCCAGATGCCGGTCACTATCAAGTTCATTGAGCAGGGGAGCTCCTTGAAACATAGTATTACGCACCCAAAGCCTCGACTTCGGGTCAAATTTACTGACCCCGAAGAAAGATAATTTAGCGCGCAACAAATGAATTGGCTGCATTTGCTGATCTGCCAAATTCGCCTGAATATCACCATAGACGAGCTGCGACATCGTTTGAATACGTTTAACGATACTGGTCTGGTCGGAATGCTCGAGTAAAAAATGGATGACGTCGCTATTGGGATAGCGAATCAAATGAGAGCAAACTCTCTCGTAGCAGGCTTTAACCGCCATAGCAATTTGCACGGGTAATTCCTTATCAGCGCCTGCTTCACGATAACGCTCACCCAGCCGTGGTTCCATTTTTTCCTCTGACCGGTACCAGAAAACATGCTGTCGCTCTGGTTGGTTAAAATCAATAGCCAGAGACCAATTATAATCAGTCTCTATAGTTTGCTTTAATTCGTCCAAGGCGATTTCAGGGCGCAACTGCAAATTTTCCTCAACACCCAGATCATTTTCCATGAAGTCAACGAGATCAGGATAAAGTTCGATCAACAAGGAATACACTATCTCAATAGTATCCTGGCAATATTGTTCAGGTAATCGTTTCTTCAACCATTGCCAGTCCTCCAAAGCCGGGTTTCCTCTCAATAGCTCAGTCAAGTTTTCAAGGTCAACGATGACTTGACTATTGCGCTCGGCCTGTTTGGCATCCTCGACGGTGGTTTCCCTGGTATGCTGGATCACCTTCTTCATCATCGCCTGCAATTCGAGTAGTCTATCGGGCGTCACCTCGCCCATTTTCACAACCCGGGCTATGGCAACCTCTCGAACCAATAACCATCGGGCTATCAGCTGCGGGTGTTTGATAAGGAAAGGGGCCATGCCAAGGCCAGTCGCGTTGCCTATACCAACATAACGCCTGATATCTGAATCCAGGTTCACTGCGGTAGTTGGCGCTTTACAACGAGCAATGTGCTGGGCCTGCTCTACCGAAAAGTGCCGCAGCATAAAACAGCAGAACATTTCTGCAGCAAATGGCCCAGCAAAGCTCTGACACTGGTGCTGGACCGCTCCCCAATCCGCCATTCCGAATTTTCCGCTACCATAGACAGCCGTCGTTCGACAAAGATAACCCACCTCTTTGAAGCGATTAATCTCTGGTTGAACACCCGATGCCAGAGAATCGACCACATAATCAAACATCCGCTTGCTTCGGTTCGCTCTAGAAAGAACCAGCATATCCTTTGTCATCCTGGCAGCTTCCTGCAGGGGTACAGCCTCCCGCAAGCGTTGCAATTGATTATCTTTTACCGGCCCCCGTAGCAACGCCATGGTGAGATCCCATTGCTCGGCGATGACTCGATCATTTCGGTTTTCATCCTGTAGAAAAGCTGCAAACACAACGAAGCTATAAATTTCTGCTTTTGCCTCGATGGTGTAGACAGCAAACCCATAACCTCGATCATCGAGTTCAAATTGGTTGCAGCGAACCTGCCACTGATCACGAACCATCTGCCGTACCAGAATACGCATGAAACTATGCCGGAAGGGTTGCAGCGAGCCTAACCGGTTCAGGTCCATGACCTCTGCAGCTGGCCTCAGATCGGCATTGATATCCAGCCCATCAAGCAACTCAGCCGTTGCAGGCCCGGGTGCTGCCTGGGAGTTCATTCTAATCATGGGTGAGGATATCTACCTTGCTAATCTCATTCGAGTCGCCTTGTTATAAACCTGTGTAACGAGCCAGGCAACGATTCTATCTCGAACAAGTGACACCAAAAAAGTCAAAGACTGGTAAAAGACCGGTCAAAAAAAGCCAGCCAATTGTTTCCGGTTACCTTCGCTATATCTTCGTTGGAAAAACCAGCCTGCTGAAGCCCCCTGGCGATATTACTGATATCACCACTATTACGGAACCAATCAGGTTGGGCGGGCCAATTAAGGTTGTCTGCACTGCCTTCTCCGTGATCTGCATGAAAAGTCCACCTGCCACTACGCATCCATTCAAGTGTTTCATAACTCCAGTTTTGACAAAGATCAGAACCAATACCCAACTGGTTGATGCCCATAATCTCGACGGCCTCTGCCACCATTTCACAAAACTGTTGCAGACTGCAATCACTGCCATGTTTCAGGTGAAATGGATACAGACTTAACCCCAGCATTCCTCCGGAGTCTGCCAAGGCCTGCAGTACAGCAGTTGACTTGTTACGTAAGGCAGGATGAAAAGAAGCAGGGTTCGCATGAGTAATCGCAATCGGGCGCTTAGATAGTGCGATCGCATCCAGAGTTGACTGCTCTGCAGAATGCGACATATCAATCACCATTCCTACCCGGTTCATTTCCTTAATCACCTGCTTACCAAAACGAGTGATGCCTGGGTCATTGTTTTCATAACAACCCGTCGCCAGTGAACTCTGGTTATTGTATGAGAGTTGCATAAATCTTGCGCCCAGTTCATGAAGAACCTGGACCATGCCGAGGTCATCATTCATCGGCGAGCAATTCTGAAAACCAAAGATAATTCCCAGTCTATTGGATGATTTGGCTTCAATTACATCTGCAGCGGTCCTAACGGGCATAATCAGATCCGCATGGTTTTCAAAATGCCTATGCCATTTGCTGATATTCTGCAAAGTCTCCTGCATATCCTCCCAATAAGAGACAGTGACATGCACGGCATGAACGCCGCCATCTCGAGTGGCCTTGAATAAGGATCTATCCCAGTTGTTATATTGCAAACAATCAATAACGACGTTGGTATTTTTCATGATTTTCTCTCTGAAATTCTAGCGCCGCTCTAAATCCACCAGCGATCATCCACGAACACATCTTCTTAATGCCTAGCCGGCGAGGCCGGTAATCTGGTCCAACAGGGCCTGAGGTACTTCAACACCATCAAGTTCATGCTGCCGTCGCAATGCGGCTCTCCTTTCACCTGGAATACGCACCTCATTATCCATGGTCAGTGCACCAAACATCTCCTCAAGGTGCTGGACATAGCCTTCCGCCATGAACTCACTATCGATGGCAATTATGAGCTGGCCGACGTTAGGTGGTCCACCTTCAGCACTGGCAAACAGCGATGCCTCATAAGAGCAATGACTGCCCGTCAGCACTCCCGCAAGCATATCCACCATAAGACCAAGACCAAACCCCTTGGCACCGCCAAGAGGTAATTGCGCACCTTTTAGTGCCTCACCAGCATCGGTTGTCGGCTTGCCATGCTTGTCGATAGCATGACCAGGCTCAATCGCCCTCCCCTCATTTGCGGCCCGAACAATATTAACCCGGGCCGTAGACGCGGTGGCCATATCAAATACTAACGGCTCTTCTGACTGCCTTGGCGATCCAAAGGCAAACGGATTGGTACCGAAGAAAGGAACCTTGCCGCCATGGGCTGCTACGGCTCTGGACGAATTTGCAAACATCAATCCAACTAGCCCCTGCTGAGCCAATCGCCTCACAAACCATCCCAACACTCCCGCTGAAGACGAACGATGGATGGCCATCATACCCATACCGTGATTCTTCGCTGAGCCAATCAGCAATTCCTCTCCGGCTAGATAGGCGGTATGGCAAAAGCCGTAGCCAGCATCAACTCGAGTAATAACCCCTGACGGGGAATCTACTTCGGGCACTGCCTTGCCAAGGATCTTGCCGCTCTTCAGTTGCTTCAGGTAAAGATGGATATAACCTAAACCTACATTACGAATACCTTCTGCTTCGGCATCCATAATCTCCAGGGCAACCGCCGCTGCTTGCTGTTCACTCGCGCCGACGGACGCAACAGCTTGGTGACACAGGGACCGTATTTCATCCAGGCTCAAAACAGGCATAACTTCTCCCGATTCCTTCTGTAAATGCCCATTCTGGCAAAAACAACTGCTCAGGGCCATGATCTTATTAAAACAAATCACGACCCAGCCCACCGCTGCTCTGCCTGGATGCACCGTCCACCAATCCGCAATATAGAAATAATTTCAGGCATCCTTCTGGTTTTCAGAGAACGACCGGTAGTCAGCAGGGTGCTGGTAATAACTTCGAATAACCGCATGCGCTTTCTACTATTCTCTACAACTCTCTATTTGAAAATATTTTCCATCACCTGATGCTGCCAATTATCGCTTAACTCATTAAAAAATAAGACCATAGCCTAAATCTAGATGGATAAATATTTATAGAAATGCAAATATAGTGAGGGTTAACCGGTAAATTGCAGGTCTTTTCTAGGACTTCCAATTACCAAGGCCGCACGGAAAGGGATAGAATCAAAGCCTAAAAAGAAAAATGATTTAATGACCAAAGAATTTACACTATGTCATCTAGAACCTGTTTAGTATGGGTCGCAGTACTCATGGTTACATCAGCAATGCAGATTCAAGCAAGCCTGCTTGACGGCACTGCTACAACGACAAGCCTCAGAGTAGGCAATTGCAATATCAGCGAAGCAGAAATGCATTTCTCCATTGACGAAGCATTTGGCGAGCCCTTACTGACTTCCTCCCTGAATTGGAAAGCCGGCGCCAAAACTTCAATCAACTGTCTGCCAGAAAAATCCTCAATCTGGATTGAGCTGCGAACCAGTACTAATGATGCTTACTTTGTACTATTCAATCCAAAAATCGGTGCTAGCGGAAGTAGAGGCCAGGAAACAACCTCCTCTCCAAACTGGAACCAAATACTCTGCAGCACAACAGGTGATAACGCCATTTGCCTGGAGCAAGAGGCGACCAGGAAAATATTCGCAGAAAAACCAAAACTTCGGTCCCTGCAAATTCAATCAAGAACACAGATCACCCTCTTAGACCCATCCCCGGCGTCGGATGAGAATCGCCAAAGTAGAAAAACCAACCAATTCAGCCTCAACTTTGAACAACAGCTGCTAGACAAGATTGACGGTGCCTTGAATAAATCCACCCTGGAACCTGCAGCATCGCCAACAGAGTCACGGCCTGCAGGACCGGTAACGAACTCAGTGGCTGGGAAAAATGCCTCACCTCCAGAATCTTCGCAAAGAAATGATGTTCCGAAAAACATTCAGGATGTTGCCGGACATATTACTAACCTCATGTCCAAAGACCTTGCCGTTTATACGGTTCGAGGTGACTCCTGCGCATCTGAAAAGTCAGTTTTTCATACGCTGACCAGTACGGCTATCTGCGGCTTGAGTTTCAGCAGCAAAACTAGATTTGATTTTCTCTGTGCAGATGACCAGATTCCACAGCCCATCACAACCGACCACTCAATTCGCTTAGATTTAGCGACAGATAGTCTGACTAAACCCCTCATTCGAGTCTCTTCAGAGGGCTGGGCTTCTCTGTTACTGTCTAAAACGGACACATCCCCTGGCCAGGAGACGACAGCGCAGTTTCTGGTAAGCAGCCAGAACAACAAAATAGAAGCCCTGTCATCTTTGGCCAGACAACTTATTGTTCTGCAGGATTACTGCCATACAAATCGCTCCTGATGACATCTAAACTTGCCTACAAAGAGATTTCGCAGTATTTTGTTAAGGTTTAAACAATTTTTAATCTGTTGGACCACATTTATTATCAAAAGGCGACTAACATTAAACCTAACCTATCCATAGCCAGTCTCTTATTATTCTACCTACTAGGCACCTCAGTGGTTCATGCCGAGTCAAATACTATCAGTGAAGTACTTCCCCTGGAGGTTCAACTGGATCTGCATATGAGCGAACTCGGCAGATTACTACAAATAGATGACAGTGTCGGTATCATTGATCTAATCGCTCGTATGCGTGCCCTGGATACAGAAATCCCAAATGCCCTTTACTTTCTGGAGGCGACGGCCCTACATAAGACCAACGATTCCCTGGCTGCTCAAGATCGATTGCTACGCTATCTAAAGAATACCGGACGTGAAGGTCGGTACTATGAGCAGGCCACTGAATTACTACTAACGGTCAGAGAGGACGCTGCCAGACAGGAAACCGCTCGTAAGGAAACAGCCGAAAGAAACCGTCAACAGCAGGTTGAAGCTGAGAAAAAGGCGCAGTCTTTACGAACCAGAGAAACCCAGAGGCTGCTAGCTCAGGTCGGCTTTCCACAAACTCGTGAGTCAGGAATCTTAGATCAAGTCACACGCGAAACCCTGGCCGTCTTTCAGGTCCGCAAAAACCTTCTGGTTAATGCTGAGATTACTCGGGAGACTATCGAACAACTAAGGAAGTCTGTGCCGGGCTCTGATGACTGCGATACCCTGGCCTACCGAGCCCGACGGCCAACCGAAATTAGTATCAAACTATCCGATATAGCCTATCAACTCGCTGTGCCAGCATGCAATAAAGCACTTCGACTGTACCCGGATGCTGCCAGATTTCAGATCCAATATGCTCGCTCACTGCTCGCAGCAGGACGCGCCAGTGATGCTAAATCCGCTACAAGTAACGCCGCTCAACTGGGCTACCCGGGTGCCATGCACCTACTTGGCCAAATCTACGCAGATGGAGGCCTCAGTGATGAAGGTGAACCCGATGAAGAAACAGCCCTGCAATGGTTCCTCGAAGCTGCCAATAAGAACGACCCTGAAGCCCAATTGAGTGTTGCCGATTATTATGAAATGGGCAAAGGCGGCCTGAAAAGAAATTCATCCATGGTAGTCGAATGGCAAACCAAGGCCGCAGCTCTCAATTACCCCCCGGCTCAGGTCATCCTCGCCAAACGCTATACCAGCGGTTCTTCCGTGCGCCGAGACTATGAGAAGGCAATCAACCTGTTAATGGGCGCCATCGATAATAATTATGCTGACGCCTACTTCCACTTAGCAGAAATGTATGAAAGAGGCAGGGGTACTAAAAAGGACAAGGCAACCGCCCTGGAGTTTTATCGACAGGCAAAACTACTCGGCGTGGAAGCAGCCACTGCTAAAATTGAAAGACTGGATTAGCATTTAATTCAGACTGGGTAACAACTGCTGTAAATTGTTCTGGGCGGCTTCATTTCCCTGCTTAGCAGCCTTTTCATACCAGAAAATAGCCTGATCAAGGTTTTTTTCAACCCCAATACCCAACTGATATAAACGACCCAGGTTGACCTGTGAAACAATTTGGTTTTGATCAGCTGCTTTTTTATACCAAATTACAGCCTCTTCAAGGTCTATCTGCGTACCAGTACCGCTCTCATAACGAAATGCAATCATCGCCTGAGCACCAGCATCACCTTTCTCAGCGGCCGCTCGAAACCAATAGGTTGCTTCTGGATCTTCATCCAACAGAGAAGCTAATCTAATCATAGCATTTACATGCTCCATCTCGGCCGCACGCCGGTACCATTTCTTGGCCGAAAGCAGATCTTTTGTGACATGCTCTCCGTTTTCGTACATGTACCCGAGATAAAACTGGGCATCTATATTTCCCTTCAATGCCGCATTCAAATATCGGCTGGCATAAAGCCCCAGGCTCTCCTCTGCGTTGGATGTCGTTTCCTTATCGACGGTTACATCCTGGACTACCTGTACCACTGCATCCCCGCTTGCGTCTTTCTCTGCTATCGTGATTTGGGCGACGAATTCAGTTTCCTGCTGGCCGGGCACCCCAACCACTTCTTGTTTATTTTGCGCAGCAACTTCACCCTTGGCCGTTAAAGCTGAGTCAGCGGAATCTGGCGGCTGCTCAGGTTCTGCGAGTTCAGCCTGAGCTGCTGACGACGACCCAACTTCGTCGTGCGTCGGTGCCAGGGCGAGCATTTCGGCTTCTGAGGCGGCATCCGAGGATCCCTGCTGGGCACTTAAGACCCGCTCTTGCGGCAGCTCCTTTAAAGCGTCCTTATCAGCAATGTCGATCACTGCTTCGATTGCGATAGGCTGCTCAGTGGTTTCTACCTCGGCAGGTAGATCCTTGAAAGCGTCATCGGTAGCTGTCGCTATCTCATCGATCCCAGGTTCTGGTTGTGTCACTGAATCTGCCACTGCGAGGGCGTTCGAGTCTGCCGCCATGCCCTCATTAGACGTGGTTAACAACGCTTCACCCAGATCCTCGTCACCATCCTGAGTCACAGCAACCGCCAAATCGGTTCCACCAAGGGCATCATCTTTGCCAAGCGCGGTTAACGTTTCTCTATCAGCCGGCTGCGCAGCAATAGAGGCTCCATCGGCAGCTTTGTTAATTAAATCTGATGGCGCCTCAAATTCCGTCTCAACAACCGTTTGATCATCATTCTGAGCCAGCCCAGTTGTAGTTTTCAGGACATCGGTAAGCCCCTCACCTGCTTCAGGTTCCCGAACCAGTTCAACCCCAGTCGCTGGCGTTGCAGAGGATTTTGCGTTGCCGGATTCACTCACCTCTATCGTCGCGTCAATCGTAGTTGGATCATCCATGAGCCCATACATCATCTGCGATAACTGATCATCCAGCCTGGACGAATCGGACATATCCCCACTTTTATCAATCTCAACAAAGCGATCGGTTTGTTCGATTGATTGCAATTGGTCAACCGAGACAAAGCCAAGCCGAACCCCGGAATGGGATATGTCAAACCAGTCACCGCTTAAACCTTTGTATTCACCTAAGCCCCAGACATTGGTCCCCGCAGCCAACTGACCGACAATAGCTGATTGCATATTAGGAACCGATCGCACCGTGGTTTGCTTAACGGTAACCAGGTCACGATTAATCGGCTTAAAATCGAAAGATCCCTGCTGCAAGAACTCTTCCCTGGACAGGTTTAGACTAGCCGACTGCTGCAACTGCTGCTGCCTTACCAGGGCTTGCCTGGCAAACTGACCATTTGGGAACTGACTCAGGTAGGCCGCATATTCACTGCTACTGCCTGTGTCTTTAATCAAGTTCCAGAACACGATTTCGTTACCCCGTGAACTTTCATCCGAACCAGTCACGGGCGCAGTCGGCAAGGCAAAAACAAAATCACCGCGATCAAAATCTCGATCTCGCAATTTCCCGTAACGAGGCGTCTGGGCCGATTCGGTGAGATTGGTTACTCGATCTCCCAAATACATGCCCAGTTCCGACGCCGTCAGATAACCATCAGCATTGGCATCAGAGCGCTCCTCACCTCGGATAGCTCGTATAAAAAGATCTCGGAACTGGCCATCATCGGAAACAGTCTGGTCCGCATCACCCGAAGTAAGGAACTGCCGAACCGGTAACGCCGTTGCTCGGGTGATCGCTGCTGGCGGCATAGCACGCTGAGCCGAGAAGACCGTACCGGCGAAACAGGAGTCGAAAACCGCATAAACATGTTTGGAGCTTGACTGGCGCATATAGGTGCCAAAATCACGAAGCGCCAGCGAGGAAAACTTGAAGCTGGCTCCTTCTGATATGACAGGCGCATCCGCTGGCACCAGGTAACCTTCACCATCAACCGTAGCCCCATGGCCCGCAAACCATACAAACAGGCGCGCATCGGGTCGCTCGCCTTTGAGAATAAAAAAGCGCTTGAACACCTGCATCAATTCAGCGGAATCGAGGTTTTTGTGAAGATCGACTTCGAAACCCTTTTCCTCCAGGGCCTCGGCAATCAGCTCTGCATCCTTTACCGCATTACTGAGTTTAGGCCATCCTTCCGTATATTCATCGATACCGACAACCAACGCATAACTTTCGTTATACATGCGGTATTCGCCCACTAACTCAGCATTTTTTGATTCTGATGCTCTTAACTGCACAGAGATGCCACGGCTGGCAGATAAGGCATCTGGTACCAGCATTAAAAAAGCGATTAGAAAAATAATTCTAGAACCCATGTTCCTCACAGTTATTCTAGTCCGCAGCAGTGTGTTTAAGTACTTTTCTTTAAGTACTCTTATTTAGGTACTCTTATTTAGGTACTCTTGTTTAAGTGCTCTTGTTAGCCCTGAGCCAATCCCGTCATCCATGCATAGACTATCAGATTTTACTGCAAAGGATCACTACTCTAAATAGTT
>JABIZD010000196.1 GCA_018666555.1 Gammaproteobacteria bacterium | reverse complement strand
CATGAATCCCGGCAACAAATACTGATGACTCACGCTGCCGCAGCTGCATGAACTAAAGTAGCGCAGAGGCCTGACGCTATTCAAACCCCTCGCACCATCACCAAGCCATTGCTATGATCATACCAATGGATCTAAAGACAACTTTTAGGAGGCTTTCTTATGGGATTTGCACTATCCAACATGCAGCTGACAAGCACTGCATTTGATCAAGGCGGGTCTATTCCCAGTCAATATACAGGCGAAGGCGAGGATATTTCGCCACCACTAAACTGGTCAGATGCACCAGAGGATGCCCAGGCATTTGCTGTTATCTGCCATGATCCCGACGCGCCTTTGATTACACCACAGGGAACCTATGGATTCGTCCACTGGGCGTTGTACAACATACCCGCCTCAATTACCCATTTAGCAGAGGCAACCTCACAGCACACTCAAGGCCAGAGCGATTTTGGTAAACCAGGCTACGGTGGCCCGATGCCGCCCAATGGTCATGGCCTGCACCAATATTACTTCTGGATTCTGGCGCTTGATAATAACCAGGAAATAGAAGCTGGCCTGACATTATGGCAGCTTCTTGAGCGAATCGAACCGAGTGTCATCGGCATGAACCGACTGGTGGGAACCTACCAGCGAGATTAACTCAGCAGCTTCAATGAGACTGTAAACCAATGTTTCTGCGCCGGGTGTCCCGCGTTGGAAATTATTACCTAACAAAGGAACCAACCCATGGATCTATTACCTGAATCAGTGATTATCACCGACGACACCATGCGCGAAGGCCTACAGATTGAAGATGCTAATATACCCGTCAAAGAAAAACTGCGGTTACTCGACGCGCTCGGAGAAACAGGCGCCAAAGTCATATCCATCGGCTCTTTTGCCCATCCTAAGTGGACCCCGCAGATGGCCTGCATTGATGAGATCGCTGAGCGCTTCGTGCCAAAGGCCGGTATCGAGTACACCGCAGCGGTGTTCAACCAGCGCGGGTTCGAACGCGCCGATGCTTACTATCCGAAGCTTAATATCCGCCGAAAACGGTTCGGAACTCACGTGGAGCTGTGCGACACTTTCTCTCGCCGGAATTACAACCGTTCCCAGGCACAACAGCTGGCTTCTATGGATGGCATTATCTCAGCGGCAAGACAAGCTGGTGCAGAGCATGGCGCAGTCGCGCTGGGTAATCCGTTCGGCTCAAATTTCGAAGGCGCGTTCTCCCTGAAACAACGCCTGGACATGCTTAAAGTCATGCTGGATAAATGGCACAACGCCGGTTTTAAAGTAAAAAGATGTTCTTTTGTTGAAGCCATGGGCTGGAACATGCCCCATCAAGTCCGCGAAACCATCCTCGCCATCCGCGAGACCTGGCCAGAGATCACCGATTTCCACTGCCATATGCATAACGTCAGGGGATCAACTATCACCAGTTACTATGAGGCTCTACAACTCGGTGTTCGTGAGTTTGATACCTGCCTGGGCGGCATGGGCGGTTGCCCCTACTGTGGTAACGGTCGGGCTGCAGGTCACGTACCCACCGAGGATTTTGTTGATCTATGCCATGAGATGGGTATCGAAACCGGATATGACCTCGATAAACTCATCGAAGCAGCAGTCATTGCCGAAGAAGTCGTAGGCCACCCTTTATGGGGCCACGTCTCCAAAGGCGGGCCAAGACCTCGGGGTGATCAGATTTATCCGGCGCGAATGCCTTTTGTGGAAACGCTCCAGGAAGCCGCTCACTTTCGTATGGGACCCGATGTTTACGCAGGGCAACTGACGCCCTGGAAAGAGGGTGATGCACTCAGTGGTTTGACTGAATAAACATCGATGCCGAAATACAGACTTCAAGGCGATGCTAACAGGCGTTAATCGAAGTAGCCTTATCAGGCCTGAACTGGAGGAACAACATGAAGCTAACAATTGAACCCCTCACGCCCTTGATCGGCGCAGAGATCGAAGGCATTGACGTCACTAAAATCACAAACGAGGAATTTGCCGGTCTGTTCCAGGCATTCGTTGATCATTCCGTTATATTCCTGCGGAACCAGCCGCAGATGAGCGCCGAACAACATCGCACTTTCGCACAACGATTTGGCGAGATTCATATCCATCCAGCGGCACGCGGTAAACCAGCCGAACATCCTGGCTTACTGAAAATGCGCACCAGCAGTGAATCCAAGGTAGCCGCGGGAAACCGGTGGCACTCTGATGTCTCCTGCGATGCAAAGCCACCCCAAGCCAGCATCCTGCAATTGCACCAGATACCACCCCTGGGTGGTGATACTTTATTTGCCAGCCTTTATGCGGCCTATGATGCGTTGTCTGATCACATGAAGGTGTATCTTGATGGACTGACTGCGCTACATTCCGGTGAAGAACCGTTCCGGCATTTGTTTGAGTTCGAAGCGGCTGACAAAAGTGCCAGATGGCCGGAAAACCATCACCCGGTGATACGCCGGCATAGCGACTCGGGCAGACCCGCCCTGTTCGTTGACCGGGAATTCACAAAAAGTATTGATGGCCTGCCAAAAGAGGAAGCTAAAGCTCTGCTCGAGTTTCTGTTCAATCACGTTGAGCGAGTTGACTTCCAATGCCGCTTTAGATGGTCTGAAAATGCCATCGCAATCTGGGACAATCGCTGCGCCCTGCATCATGCCATGTGGGACTACTATCCTGAAGAACGCTCGGGCCGACGGGTATCCGTGGTCGGCGAAGCCCCCCTGGCCTGGCAGCTTGGATCTGACCAAGTGCCCGCAGCGCGTTTTGCTGCAGCAAAACTAACTATCTAGCCAACTAATAAGTTAAGGAATGCAAATGACAGCCAAAAACCTTCGCCAAACCCTGTCAGGCCTGATATTACTACTCGTCATGGCACTGAGTCATGCGCAGCCCTTACCCACCCTGCCCGAAGATGATAACCAGCTCGTCTATGCCATCTACAAAGAACTCATTGAAACCAACACCACTCATTCCATCGGTGACAACACTCTGGCAGCAGAAAAAATAGGCCGCTGGCTCAGGGCTGCCGGATTCCCCCAGGAAGATATATTTATTGGCGGCAAGAAAGAAAAAAAGGGCAACCTGGTTGCAAGGCTGCATGGCACCGGGAAATACAAGCCCTTTATACTGCTGGCGCATCTCGATGTCGTTGAAGCCAAAAGGGCCGACTGGTCCATGGACCCGTTCACACTTCATGAAACCGACGGCTATTTTTATGGCCGTGGAACGATGGATGACAAAGCCCAGGCTGCCATCAATACCGCTAATATGATCCGCATGAAGCGAGACGGTTACCAGCCTAATAGAGATATTATTCTGGCGTTAACGGCTGATGAAGAGGGTGGTGGCAGCAACGGTGTCTACTGGCTGCTGCAACAGCATCCAACCCTTATCGATGGTGTGTTCGCCCTGAACGAAGGCGGTTACGGCCTTATCCAGGATGGCCAGCGCATCGCCAATTCAATTCAGACTGCAGAGAAAATTTATGAGAGCTTTACCGTAACCGCCACCAATCCTGGCGGACATTCGAGTATTCCTCGCCGGGACAACGCGATTTATGATCTCTCTGAAGCTTTACTCAAGATTCGCGAATATGACTTCCCCTTGATCTTTAATGATGTGATGCGTCTGGGATTCGAACGCCTGGCTCAAATCAGCCCAGGCCAGTTAGGTGAAGATTTGAAAGCCATCCTGCGTGAACCCCCGGACCCGCAGGCTCTGGCCCGATTGGGCCAGATTCCCTCCATCAACGCATTACTGCGCACCACCGCAGTGGCAACCATGCTGGAAGCAGGACACGCACCCAATGCACTGCCACAAACTGCAACGGCGGTCGTTAACGTGCGCATGATGCCGGGTCAAGATGTCGAGGACGTTCTGGACACCCTGGTGAAAGTGGTCGATAACCCCGCTATTGACGTTGTTTTCACCGGTGGTGGCCGACCTTCAGACCCGTCTCCACTGACAGCGGAGATCATCGGCGCGGTGGAAAGCACCACTCAGGCAATGTGGCCAGGAGTGGTGGTATTACCCACCATGACCACCGGTGCCACTGACGGCGCAAAAATGCGCAATGCCGGAATCCCCACCTATGGTGTATCTGGCCTTTTCATAGATCGAAACGATGTGCGCGCACACGGCCGCGACGAGCGACTGCTGGTCAAATCTTTCTACCAGGGCTATGAGTTCATGTATCGGCTGATCAAGAAACTAAGCTCCTAACAGGCCTTAAATTTACTTACTTAAATGCACTTACTTAACTGTGCTTACTTAACTGTACTGGCTCAACGGTACTAAAAAGCAGGGTCAAACCAGAGGAACGCTGCCATGAATCAATCGCTGGAGGAATTACCGCTTAAACAGCAGGCGGACCGCCTGCTGGCGCAGGGTTACATCGTACTCAGGAGCATCATAGATAAAGCGCTGGTAAGCACCATTAGAAAAGAGCTATCACCCCATCTCCAACAGAAGAAGATGGGCCGCAATGACTTTGAGGGCTTGCGCAGCGAACGCGTCTACGCCCTACTGGCTAAGGCACCGGCCCTGGCAGCTATCATCGAACATCCCCAGGTCATCGATATTCTCGATCAACTGCTACCCGCTAATTATCTACTGTCCGCCAACCTGGCCATTAATACCCATCCAGGTGAAACAGTCCAGAACTGGCATAGAGACGACTCTGCTGGTGGCATGATCCCCCTGCCACGACCTCACCTGGGCATCAGTACGATCTGGGCACTGGATGATTTCACAGCAGATAATGGTGCGACGGAAATCCTCCCAGGTAGCCATCAATGGCTGGATAACCACCCACAAAGGGATGCAGACAGTATCAAGATAACGATGCCAGCCGGGTCAGTACTGATCTTTCTAGGCAATGTGCTACACCGAGGGGGTGCCAACACATCGACGACGACCCGCCTCGCGGTGACACCCCAATACTGCATGCCCTGGCTACGCCAGATCGAAAATATGGTGTTGGCAGTACCACCGGAATCCGCAGCCCAGTATAGCCCTCGAATCCAGGCAATGCTTGGCTATAGCGTCACAGAACCCGGCTTTATGGGCTACGTCAATGGCGTACATCCGAAAAGGCTCATCGACAAAAACTACCAGGGACGAAAAGCCCGCGGTATCGACAGCTAGTGGTATCATTATTGCGCGAATCAAGGCGGTAGTTAGAATCTTCAGGAGTGGGTACAAAAATGGCAATCTGGTTTAAAACACCAACACCTGAAGAGGCAGAGAAGCTGCACAGTCAAACCATGGTGGCCATGCTCGGTATTGAAGTGACCGACATCACTGAAGACGCCATGGTTGCTAGCATGCCAGTCGATAAGCGAACCACCCAGATACACGGTATTCTGCATGGCGGGGCGTCTGTTGCACTGGCAGAAACCTTGGGCAGTTATGCCGCCAACTGCT
>JABIZD010000131.1 GCA_018666555.1 Gammaproteobacteria bacterium | reverse complement strand
GATGCAAGCTCGAAGACCGGCGAATAACCCGTGCTCCTCAGACCGAGAAGGAGTTGCCGCAACCACAGGTGGCACTGGCATTAGGGTTGGTGACAATAAATCGTGAACCTTGCAGGTCTTCACGGAAATCTATTTCTGCACCATCAAGATACTGATAGCTCAACGGATCAATAAGCAACATCACGCCATTTTGCTCAATCGCAGAATCATCGTCTTCCCTATCTTCATCAAACGTGAAGCCGTACTCGAACCCCGAACACCCCCCGCCGGTGACAAAAACCCGCAGCTTCAAGTTAGCATTCTCTTCTTCGTCTATGAGAACTTTCGCTTTGTTGGCGGCTGCCTCAGAAAAACTCATTGATGTCATATCTGTCACTTTCCCTGAAATCCTTAATACACTTAATATCGGAAATTTCCGATAAAATTCAAGTCGCAGCGTCCGATTTCTGGACTGCTTTTATCCACGAGTCAGTTTTCTCTTTAGATTCCTCTCGGGATACTGCTGCTTCCTGACTCTTTTGAGCGGCCTTACTCTGTTCAATCTGACGCAGGCTTCCCAGTAGTTGACTACCTTTCACCATTTCAATAATTCGATAATAAACTGCACCGCGAACATTAGCTTTTGAAGATAATTCCAAATGCTTTTCAGAATAGATATCACCTTCAACTTTACCATTGACGACAATGGTCGGCGCTCTGATTTCGCCTTTTACTAAGCCTCGCTGGCCTACCGTAATAATCGCATCCTGATCATCCAGTGCACAGACATTACCTTCGACTACCCCGTTTATAATTAACTGGGACTTAAAATTTAGATCACCAGTAATCTGACAGTTCTCCGCAATCAGCGATACCTGACCGGGATTACCTCCTTTTAATTTCTTCATAATGCTCAACCTCCTGAAAAAGGCCATTGATAATTTCGTTCATACGACTGTGTTTTCTGCCCATCGGTCCTCGCCACCAGTTGCACGGTCGAAGGCTTGAAATCCTCTGGAATTGAAAACTGTCCGCTCATATTCTGAAAATACCTGAAACTGAATTCCATTGGCTGCTCGCTGTTATTTAAAGCTGCCTCCAGCGGCACGCTTACATCGACGCCATTGCGTTTACCTTGTATTTCTATATCAACACTACCTGAGACAAGATCTCCTTTCTTGGACATCTGCGTCAGCATCAATCGATATTCGTACAAATTAGGTTTTCCCAGGCTCTGTAGTTCCCAACCTTCAATCAATAAATCTCCGGTAACCAACTCGGGTTGAAACAAATTACGATAATACGAAATTTCCCCTTTCAGATCGGCCAGTTCAGCCTCTAGCCGGTGAACCGTGCTGACTAATTCATTATTTGCCAGATGATCGACATTTTTAGCAAATTCCAGATTGGCTACTTTATATTGCAGTTCGACCTTACTGGTCTCATTGGCCGCCAAAGCCTCCTCAACCACTTCCATTTTAGCAAGGATCTGCGCATCGGTTTTCTTACCTTGTTCAAAACCAAAACCATAGCTGAACAATCCTGCCAGGCCTACAAATCCGACCATCACAAAAGCCAACACAATCCGAAAGCCCGGTCTGTGTTCAGTGACGATAATTTCATCATTTTTAGCACTTCGAGAGAGTTTCATCCATGCACTCAATTCAACCCAGTCCACATCTTAACAGAATTAACAGACCTGACTAGGACGGTTAATTTATACTGCAGCCTATCGGCACCCGCGAAATCAGTTAAACTGGCAGTAAGGACTACCCGCCCTCACATTTCATCCGGGATCAGCGGCAGTATCTATGACTACAAAAAAAACAAAAAAAACACCCCTAAAACTGATTCCCGATCTCAGCCTGACCACCTTCAGACGTCAGTTGGCGTCACTGGACTCAGTTCCGCAATTTGCTCTAGTGGGTATTTTTTCAGGCTTTTTAACGGGCCTCACAGTACTTCTATTCAGATTAGTAGTTGAAACCGTTTTAGTCTGGTTCCTGCCTGGGGATTCAGAAAGTTTTGAACAATTACCTGCTCTGGAAAGCTTCTTGCTACCCATTGCGGGGGGAATTACCTTGGCCATTTTACTGTTTCTGCTCAAGGAACAGGATAGGAGCATCGGCGTAACTCATGTCCTGGATCGTCTCGCACAACATCAGGGACACTTACCCTTGCGGAACCTTCTCAGCCAATTCATCGCCGGCAGTATCGCCCTGATAACCGGCCAGACCGGCGGCCGGGAAGGCCCTGCTATTCACCTGGGAGCCGCAGCCAGCAGTCTTCTCGGCCAGGCACTTAAATTGCCCAACAATTCCATAAGAGTTCTGGTCGGTTGCGGCGCTGCCGCCGCCATCGGCTGCTCATTTAACACCCCTATCGCCGGAGTCATATTCTCCATGGAAGTGATTATCATGGAATATACCATTGCCGGTTTTATACCCGTTATCCTGTCGGCAGTTACCGGCACCTTCACTATCCAACTAGTATTCGGAAATGACCCTGCTTTTTTCGTTCCCGGTGTAACCATGCAGTCCTACTATGATCTTCCGGTGGTTGTTTTAGAGGGTGTATCGATCGGCATACTTGCAGCAGTGCTGGTTCACCTTATCCAACTCATAGCAAGACATCGTCCAAGTCACCTGGTAACCCGTATTCTCATTGCCGCTACCGTTACAGCCAGTTTAGGCCTGATCGCGCCAGCGATCCTTGGCATCGGTTACGATACGCTGGAATTAGCACTTCAGGGTAAAATTGTGATTTCAATGTTACTCCTGATAGCTACCTGTAAACTTATCGCAACCGCCGCTAATCTCGCCATGGGTATGCCCATAGGACTAATTGGTCCAACCTTGTTAATTGGCGCTCTGGCAGGCGGGCTGTTCTGGCAGGGAACTCAGCTACTGACTGATAATCTGTCTGATTCCGCGTTTTATGTGATACTGGGTATGGGAGCGATGATGGGTGCTGTCCTGCAAGCACCGCTGGCAGCTCTCATGGCGGTCATCGAACTCACTCACAACCCAGGAATTATTCTACCCACCATGCTGGTCATTGTGATCGCCAATATCACGGCCAGTCACGGTTTCAAGATAAAATCCATTTTCGAAACTCAAATGGACCTGCTCGGTCTACAATACAAACAAAACCCGCTTTCCATGGCGCTGAATCGAGCATCGGTCGGCAGCCAGATGTCGAGAAATTTCATCCGGGTAGCGGGGTTACTTAGCAGGCAGGAAGCACAGTCCTATGCGCTTCAGGAAACAGCCTGGCTACTCGTAGAAAAAGACCAGGAAACTAGTTTTATCCTGCGACTTGAAGACCTGAAAACTTATCTTTCCTCTACCCAGGATGAAACTATCGACCTGGCCAAGATTCCTGGACTGAGAAAAGATGTGACAACTATCTTTTTACAAGCCACATTGAGTGAAGCATTTGATAAACTACAAAGTTCAGGCGTACAAGCACTGGTAGTAGTCAGGGTGACGGCACCTTTAATTGAAACCCCAGTGGGTATTCTTACCCGCGAAGACATCGAGAGTTTTTATAGCAGGGCTTAAGTTAATTATTTTTTTACAAGGCATAGCTAGACTAATCCCTTACAATGGATGCTGACTAAATCGCTACCTATTACCGCGGTGCGGCGCATCAGAACCAGCAGGACTAACCAGCAACAGACCACGTGCCGAGTGGAAACACTCCATTATAAAAGTGCGCCTGAAGGAGCTAAAATGAATCGTTCCAAAACTCTTTTTACCGAAGCCAAGGAAATTCTCCCGGGTGGCGTGAATTCACCTGTGCGCGCCTTCAGCCGTGTCGGCGGCGAACCTGTCTATTTTAACCGCGGTAAGGGGGCCTACCTGTTTGATGAGGACGGCAAGGCCTATATCGATTATATCGGCTCCTGGGGACCTATGATTGCCGGACACGCTCATCCAGAGGTTATCAGCGCCGTGCAGCAGGCCGCGGAGAATGGCCTTGGTTTTGGTGCACCCACTGAGAACGAAACGACATTAGCCAAGAAAATTCGCCAGCATATGCCAACCATGGAACTGATGCGCATGGTCAACTCCGGCACAGAAGCAACCATGAGTGCTTTGAGAGTCGCCAGAGGTTTCACCGGGCGAGATAAGATTGTCAAATTTGAGGGTTGCTACCACGGCCACTCTGACGGCCTGCTGGTAAAAGCAGGTTCAGGTGCACTAACCCTGGGGGAACCTGACTCAGCAGGTGTTCCCCTGCCAATAGCAGAACAGACGCTAACCCTGGCCTTTAACGATATTGATGCCCTAAAGACACTTTTCAGCAGTACCGGAGAACAAATAGCTGCTGTGATAGTGGAACCAGTGGCGGGGAATATGGGCATGGTTTTACCCCTCCCAGGATTTCTAGCCGGGCTAAAACAGATCTGTGAGGATTATGGTGCGCTGCTTATATTCGATGAAGTTATGACCGGTTTCAGAGTCGGCTTACAGGGTGCCCAGGGCCTATTTTCAATTCAGCCAGACCTTACTACGCTGGGTAAAGTGATCGGTGGTGGTTTACCCGTGGGTGCATTTGGCGGTCGACGCGAAGTCATGGAGTGTGTGGCTCCACTGGGCCCGGTATACCAAGCAGGCACCCTGTCGGGAAACCCCCTGGCAATGGCCTCAGGAATTGCCACCATGAGTATCATTGAACAACCTGATTTTTTTCCCGATCTTGAAGCTAAAACCAGCGACTTCATGCAGAGACTGGAGGTGCTGGCCAGTGACCGCAGGGTACCGCTTGCCACCACTAGCCTGGGTGGTATGTTTGGTTTCTTTTTCAGTAACGACAAACCCATCAGCAACTTTACTCAGGTGCTTAACTCCAATACTGAAAATTTCAATACATTCTTTCATCACATGCTGGCAGCCGGAGTAAATCTGGCACCCTCGCCATTTGAAAGTGGCTTCGTCTCTGGCGCACATACTGAGCGAGAGTTTTCGGCTACTTTAACCGCTGCAGATTCAGCTTTTAAAAATATCTAATCAATTGCAGGAGAAAATAATGTACGACGTCTATGGTATCGGTAACGCGCTGGTTGATTCTGAATATGAGGTGGCAGATTCCTTTTTAGAGAGCAACCATTACCAGAAAGGATCTATGACCCTGGTGGACGCGCAACAGCGGGCAGATTTGATTGTCGCCCTGGAAGAAAAGCAAAATCGGCACAAAACTAAATTATCCGGTGGCGGATCGGCTGCCAACACAATGGTCATAATTGCCCAGCTGGGGGGCAAGGCTTTCTACAGTTGTAAAGTCGCCAATGACTCGACCGGGGACTTTTTTGTAAAGGATCTCGATGAAGCGGGTGTTGCAACCAATCTTAAATCAAATCGAGAGTCAGGAATTACCGGTGAATGTATATCAATGATCAGTCCTGATGCCGAACGTACTCTGATGACTCACCTGGGTATCAGCGAAAGTTTATCAACCGCTGACCTGAACCCATCAGCCCTGGAAAAATCAAGTTACCTATACATTGAAGGCTATCTAGTCAGTTCACCCACCGGCCTTGAAGCGGCTTTGGCAGCACAGAGTATTGCAAAGAAAGCCGGTGTTGCGGTGTCACTGACGTTATCGGATATGGCGATGGTGGAAAATTTCCGGGCCGAATTTGATGCCCTGATTGATCAAGGCGTTGATTTGTTATTCTGTAATGAAGACGAAGCGCGCATCTGGACCCAAACCAACAACAGAGAAGATATGGCCCGAAAGCTCGGTCAGAGTGTCGGAAGTTATGCTTTAACCTGCGGCGGAGACGGTGCCTATGTCGCAGCACCCAACCAGCAACCTGGTTTTATCGAAGCTTCTAAAAAAGACCCACTGGACACTACCGGGGCCGGAGACATTTTTGCGGGCACCCTTCTTTACCACCTGGTCAACGGTAAGACGATCGCTGCAGCAGCACAGTATGCCCACCAGGCAGCAGCTATTCTGGTACAGCAATTCGGTGCTCGACTCGAAAACGAAGACATCAGCAAACTCAAGCAACTGGCTTAAGAAAAATCGGCTATCCCAGCATCACTCAAATATTAAAACAGGCCGTTCGCTTGTTTTAGAGGTCTGCAGCGTAGCCCTTACACTGAAGACTGTTTGAATAGCCTGCGGCGTTAATACCTCAGCTGGCGTACCGAAACCTGCAAGCTCGCCAGACTTATCCAGTAAAGCGATCAAATCACCAAATCGCATGGCCAGATTAAGGTCATGCAGCACCACGGAAACGCATAATCCCCGATCTGCCAGCGCCTTCAATAACCGCATGAGCATTAACTGATGAGCCAAATCAAGTGAAGTCAACGGTTCATCAAGAAAAAGACAGGTCCCTTCGGACAAACCCCAGATCTGGGCGAGGACTCTAGCAATCTGGACGCGCTGTCTTTCACCTCCTGACAGGGTCAGATAATCTCTCTCTGCTAACTCTTCCAACGCCATCGCCAGTAACACTTCTGCTACGACACGTTTATTATTCTTTTCGCTGACCATAAATGGCGAGCGTCCAAAGCGTACTACTTCTTTAACTTTATAAGGGAAATCGAGCCGGTTACCCTGGGGTAGAAACCCCATGCGCATGGCTCTCTGACTTCGAGCCAGAACAAAGGGATCGAAACCAAACTGTCTTACCTCACCCTCGTCGGGTTGGTAATCTCCGCCTGCAAGATGCAGTAAGGTTGATTTTCCAGCGCCATTGGGGCCCAGGATAATAACAAGCTCGCCCGCCCGAACCTCAAAGGAAATATCCTGTAACAGGCGTTTCTCGCCAATGCAGTAGCTGACTTTTGCAAGCTTTAGACTCACAATCGATCTCCGCTATCTTTCTTAACGATAAGGTAAATAAAGAAGGGGCCGCCAATTAAGGCGGTAACAATGCCAACTGGAATCTGCGACGGAGAGAACAACTGCCTGCTCACAGTATCCGCAAGCAATACCAGCATGCCACCAACGATCATCGACCCTGGCAAAACAATCTCATGCCTTGCCTTTGATGCCATCCTGACCAGGTGCGGAACGATCAGGCCTACAAAGGCAATCACACCACACAGACTGACAGCAATACCAGTAATCAGAGCAGCCAGTAATATCGCCTCCAGTCTGAGCCTGGGCACCTCAATACCCAGATGACCCGCTTCAAGATCACCCAGCGTCATAATATCAAGCCTTCTGGCCAGAAAAAGGATTCGCAGCAAAGCAGGTAACATACATAGGGCAATTAATACACTTTGCCAGTCAGCATGGTTGAAGCTTCCCAGAGCCCAGAAAGTCACACTCCTGAGTTGCTGATCAGTCGCCAGCAAAGACAAAATTCCAACACCAGACAAACTCACTGCATTAACGGCTATTCCAGCGAGGAGCATCCCCGATATCCTGCCTCCACGATCTCCGATCAGCAGCACCAGCCAGGTTGCTAGCAGACTGCCGACAAAGGCACTCAAAGCAAGCCCAAAGCCGTAGAAACCAATCCCAGTTCCCAGCACGATGTACAGAGATGCAAACAACGCGGCGCCACCGGATACCCCGATCAATGCCGGATCAGCTAAAGGGTTCCTGAATAACCCCTGGATCAAAGCACCTGAGGTCGCCACCCCAGCACCAACCAACACCGACAAAAGCACCCTGGGTAACCTTACTTCGGTCATTATCATCCGGGCAACGGCGTCTTCCTGCCACAACAGGCTGGTAAACGACAACTGACTCTCGCCCAGGTTAAGCGCCAACAACATAAAAAAAATGAGCATTATCAGAGCACTGAACAGGGCCGATTTCATAGACTTCCCAGAACATTAGTTACAAATGGTACTTGACGATTAAGCCAGCCAAAAGGAGGCTGGAAAGCCGCTTGCATAGCAATCACTTCGACTCCTTCTTCTACCGCTGCACGAACCGCGGCAGCATATACCGCGTCAACCTGGTCGGCAAGATAAACCTCCCGAATCCCAGTATGTTGAACGCAATACAATAAAACCGACCTGTAGCCCTTCTGCTTTAAACCACGCAATATCTCAATATGCTTAAGGCCCCTCTGAGTTACTGCATCAGGAAATAAGCCAATCCCGGACGAATCAAGCAAGGTGACACTTTTGACTTCAACAAAACATAAACCAGAGGGTCCTGCAGGCAGATCATTTGAGTAGAGTTTAAAGTCCAGTCGACCCCTGTCTACCTTCACTTCCCTGTCATAGCCAGCATACCCTGCCAGACCCGGTATCATACCTCTATTAAGCCCCTCATCGACCAGATCATTGGCCCTCTGAGTATTGATACCAATAAAATCACCCGGTGTTGTACGTAACAACTCAAATGTATATTGGGTTTTCCGAGCAGGATTTGATGAGTGGCTCAGCCAGACGGGCGCCCCCTCCTCCAGGCAGTTAGTCATTGCACCCGTATTTGGACAGTGAGCAACCACCTTTTCACCACCGTTAATTTCTATATCAGCGAGAAATCGCTTGTATCGTCTAATTAACCGACCTTCGACCCAGTCTCCTTGCAAAATTTTCACGAATTAAACTTCTCTATCCGCTCTATGGCGTCGACTAACCTCGCATATTTTTGCGCATAACTAATGCGTACAAACCGTTTTTGCTGCTCTCCGCCAAAATCATCACCCGGTGTCAAGCCAACATAGCTTGATTCTAGCAAAGAAGAACAATAGGCATTGGCATCTTTGAACTGTTCCGGTAACTCCGCGTAAAGATAAAAGGCACCATCTGGATCACCAGAGATTTTAAACCCTAATTGGCGAAGGGCAGATAGCATGAAACTCTTTCGACGCTCCAACTCTAACCGATTAGCCTCAATCTCCAGCCTGGATTCTCGACTAAAAGCGGCTAACGCGGCATGCTGGGCTGGAACCGATGGACAGATAAACAGGTTCTGCGCTAACTTCATCAACGGCTCTCTGGCATCTTCAGGTGCAACCAGCCAACCTATCCGCCAACCGGTCATGGCAAAATATTTTGAGAAACTGTTGACCACAAAAACATCGTCTGCAACCGCCAGAGCACTGCATCTTGCATCAGGACCATACTCTAAACCCTGATAAATTTCATCCGATACAAGATAACCACCACGATCTTTAACCACCTGATAAATCGCCTTCAGCTCAGCTAACCTGATTGTGGTTCCGGTTGGGTTAGAGGGCGAGCCAACCAGTGCCACCTTGGTATTTTTCTGCCAATGACTGGCAATAGCCCTTGCACTAAGTTGAAACCGAGTTTCAGCAGTGACCGGAACCAATTGAGGATCACCAGAGAAAGCAGTGACAAAATTTCGGTTTGAGGGATAACCCGGGTCCGACAAAATCCAGCCCTGGCCTACATCCGTCAATAAAGCGGAGAGCAGGCACAGGGCTCCTGAGCCCCCGGCGGTCACAAATATACGATCAACGTCAACTTCGAGATTATAATCACTGGCGTAGAATGCACTAATCGCTTGGCGGAGTTCATAGAGGCCGTCTGCATTGGAATAGCCAGTCTGATTTAAATCAAGAGCCTGTTTACCTGCAGCAATAACAGCCGCCGGTGTCAGAAAATCCGGTTGCCCAACTTCAAGATGGATAACATCACAACCCTCTGACTCAAGCTGATTTGCTCGTGCAAGGACATCCATCGCCAGGAAGGGTTTGATATCCCTGCTTCGAGTCGAATACTCAGAGGACATTAAACTGTACCTTTATTACAATCACTTTTATTACAACACTTATTACAACACCAACCACTGGTCACTCCTGGCCTTTTCTAAAACTACTCTGTCGGGGCTCCTATTTGACCCTCTGGACTACACTTGTGCCAGTTATGATCCCTAAATATTTTATTTATTTCCACGAAATCAAAAAGTCGCTTGGCGAAGCGCCCATCTTCTGTTATGGTTCGCCGCTAATTTTTGAACTGTTAAGTTCCCGTTAACCGGACAAGGAACGATTATGGTCGCGACGCGAAAATCAACTACTCAGGCAAAACAAAAAGCTTCCAAGAATCCGAACAAAGCCACTGTCAAAGATACCGATAAGCCAACAGCCAAAAACGCACCCCAAAAATCTGTAAGCAAGGCTGGAAAATCAAACCCTGTTAAGACCTCTACAACGAACATGAAAAAAACCAAAAATACCGCGGCTAAATCTACCGCATCGACAAAACCAGCTTCCAGTAGCGCAACAGATAAAAAACTGACCAAAGCTGAAGCGTCGAAAAAAACCAGCCAGGCTGCAGCTAATAAACCGAAAACCAAATCCGTCAAAAGTCCGGCAACAGCGAAGAAAGCAACTACGGCAAAGGCAAATAAGACTACTAAGGCTAATACAAAAAATAGCCTGCCTAAACGCGCGAAACGCAAGCAAGACGGGGAGGAATTTACCACCTTCAAACCCTATGTCGTGCGAAAAAACGAAGAATACATGAACGAAAACCAGAAAAATCATTTCAATTCAATGCTGCTGGACTGGCGCAAACAGTTAATGGAAGAAGTAGACCGAACCGTCAGCCATATGAAGGACGAAGCTGCAAACTATCCTGATCCATCGGATCGAGCCAGTCAGGAGGAGGAGTTCAGCATTGAACTGAGAACCAGAGACAGGGAAAGAAAGCTGATTCGAAAAATCGAAAAAACCATTGACCTGCTGGACCAGGATGACTACGGCTACTGTGAATCATGTGGCGTAGAGATTGGCATCCGAAGACTGGAAGCACGGCCGACCGCAACGCAATGTATTGACTGTAAAACCCTGGATGAGTTGAAGGAACGCCAGATACATGGCTAACCTGTGTCATCATGGATATTTTGACGAAGCGTGAAACGGGCTACGTTGGCAGGTTTGCCCCGTCGCCGACGGGTCCATTGCATTTTGGCTCCCTTGTCGCAGCGGTTGCCAGTTATCTAGACGCACGATCTCAACAGGGTTCATGGCACCTGCGCATTGAAGATCTGGACCCTACCAGAGAATCAGCCTCTGCTGCAAACAACATTATCCAGCAGCTCGAGCTTCATGGTCTCAACTGGGACGGTGATATTTTATATCAAAGTGAACGCCTTGACTCATATGAGCAAGCTCGAGATCAGTTAACCCTGCACGAACACCTGTACCCCTGTATCTGCACAAGAAAAGAGACTGATCGCGTCTATTCTGGCCGCTGCCTCAACAAGGCTATCGGCGACCTGTCCCAACCGCACTCATTACGTTTTCATATCAGTGAGTCCGAGCTGACCATCCAGGATAGATTATTCGGTCAGTTGCAATGGACCAAGCACCGGGACATGGGTGACTTCATCGTTCGAAGGAAAGATGGCCTCGACGCTTATCAACTGGCTGTCGTGGTTGACGATATTCACCAGGGCATCACCGACATACTGAGAGGCGCCGATTTAATCCATTCAACTCCTCTACAGGTAAGCCTCTTCAAAGCGCTACGCGAGCCGCATCCCCGTTATTGTCATATACCCGTTGTGCTGGCTACTGATGGAAGGAAACTGAGCAAGCAGGCTTTCGCCGAACCCATTTCTAGTGGAACTGCAGTAGAGAACATTCGCCGAGTGTTAAACTTTCTCAATCAAAAAAATATTCAGGGCAAATCCGTCAACGAACTGCTCCGAAACGCTACCATCACCTGGAACATAGACCGCATACCCAAACTTCGAGGCCGTTCAGAAAAAACCTGACCGGAGTCCACAATCACGGAATTCCTATAACTCATGTCGCTGAGGCCTTACCATTGCTTAAAATGGGAGGTTGACTTTGATATCAGTCTCATTATTAACTAGCTTGTAATAAATCGGGTGATAGAAAGTGGCGGAACGTAATCACATTCTGATCATCGAAGACAAAATCGCCTTAAGTGCTTCAATTAAGCGATGTCTAAACAATAAAAATAACAACCTATTCAAGGCGGACTCTCTTAACGAAGCTATCAAGCAAGGACTTGGCGGCTACTCTTTGATCATCGCTGAGACAAACGAGGATGGGCATCCTATTGTGGAGCTCATTGAATTAGCCCGTGGTACACCGGTTATAGCCATTTCCAAAACACCTGACATCAAACTGGCAATATCACTGATCAAGCAAGGTGCCGATAACTTCCTGGTGGCACCATTTACAGATGAGGAACTAACAACCTGTTTAGAAAAATTTTCCCTGGATGCAACTTCCAGCTCTCAACCGGAAACCATTATCGGCCGCAGCGACTCAATGAAGAGGCTGTTTTCCAGAATCGATAAAGTCGCGCCTACCAACTCCTCTGTGCTCATATTGGGCGAATCAGGTACTGGAAAGGAACTAGTCGCCCAGGCCATCCATAATCAAAGTGATCGCTGCCGGAAAGCGCTTGTTTCACTAAACTGCGCCGCTATCCCTGAAACACTAATCGAATCTGAACTTTTTGGGCATGAGCGAGGCGCTTTCACCGGCGCAACAAAAAGTCGCATGGGTCTCATTGAAGCTGCTGATAATGGCACCTTGTTCCTTGACGAAATTGGAGAGCTTCCCCTCGAGGCCCAAGCGAGATTATTACGGGTTCTCCAGGGTGGCGAGGTCAGAAGAATAGGCTCTACCCATACCTTAAAAGTAAATATCAGACTAATTGCCGCTACCCATCGAGACCTCTTGCAGCTCGTTGAGGAAAAACTCTTCAGGCTGGATCTGTATTATCGGCTCGATGTCATGCAGCTAAATCTGCCACCGCTACGAGAACGTGGTGAAGATCTAAATCTAATCGCTGATCACTGCTTAAAGAAGGCCTGCCAACAAATGAATAAAAAAAGTCTGGATTTTTCTGATAAGGCCAGGCACCTGATGCGCTCATACGCCTGGCCCGGCAATATCAGAGAACTGGAAAATTCAGTCGCAAGAGCAGTTATCCTGTGTGAAACCAAGGTCATTACCCCTGACCTGCTCTGCATACAACTTGAGGCGCCTGGCGCAACCGATGAAGCTGAGACAACTGATTCGAGCGAGCCTGAAGTTCTTTCCCTGGAAAACTATCTCTATAATTTTATATTGGAAAACCAAAGTTCGATGACCGAAACTCAAATGGCAATGGAACTGGGCATCAGCAGAAAGAACCTCTGGCAAAAAAGGCAGAAACTGAATTTACCACGGATCAAATCCAGAGACAGGTGATCCTCCGTCTTAAGCACGCCGCTTTAGCGCTTCTTCCCAAACGTTACCAAATACCCCAACAAAGGTAACGGATCGTAACAGTTATTATCGCAGCCCCTGATCTGAATTTTAACTGATTGATTTGTATACAGATTAAACATGGCACGAAACATGCGAATTAAAGATTGCAGGTGATAACAATAATAATAAATTACCTGCCCAAAAATAAAAATTTGTTTTACCTGTTTAATGGGAAAAGTTCGCTTTTCCCTTTTTTTTGAGCCCTGTTGATCTTCACAATAGAACTGATATTTCTCTGTTTCATTCAACGCTGTCTGCTAAACTGTATCTATCTGATCTCATCCCTAATTCGAAAATATTGCCCGCATAGCAAAACCTGAATGAAAAAGACCAGCCACACCCTTCCTAACGACAAAATCAGTGTGAGCGTCTCAAAGGTGATTCACAGACTCTCAGCGGGGGGGCATCGCGCCTACCTGGTCGGTGGCGGTGTCAGGGATATTCTGCTGGATCGGGATCCGAAAGATTTTGATGTCGCAACTGATGCTCACCCTGAGCAAATCAAAAACCTATTCCGCAACTCTCGAGAGGTTGGCCGGCGCTTTCGCATTGTCCACATACGATTTGGTAGAGAGATCATAGAAGTCTCTACCTTCAGAAAGCAACCCAGTGACTCCGCTACCAAAACCAGCGGGCCGGTAATGGATGACAACGCCTATGGTAGCTTTGAAGAAGACGTCATGCGCCGTGACTTTACCATCAATGCTCTTTACTACGACCTCATCAATGATGAGATTATTGACCTCGTCGATGGAATGTCGGACCTCGAAAACAATGCTATCCGAATTATTGGCGATCCACTCAAACGTTTTCGAGAAGACCCGGTCCGCATGCTTCGCGCTATTCGCTTCAAGGCAAAACTAGACTTTAACCTGGATGAAAATATTTCCAGCGAAATCCATCGCTCCGGACAACTGCTGGAACAGATTCCAGCCGCGAGGCTTTTTGAAGAAACACTGAAACTTTTTATGTCTGGGCATGCAGCAAAAAGTTTTCAGGCACTTTTGCAACACGGCTTATTCCAGCGCCTATTCCCCAGGGTTGAAACACATTTTCCAAATTATGCCTCAAACCAGCACTTGATCGAATTAGCCTTGCAGAGTACTGACAGACGTATCAAGGCTGAGCTACCTGTCACGATTGCATTTGTCCTGGCCGCTTTTCTCTGGGGTGAGTTCCTAAACAAAAAAAACCAGCTCCAATCCAATGGTATGGCCAGTGCTGACGCCATTGCTCAGGCTGGCATGAATACGGTAACAGAGCAGCAATTTAGTACGTCTATTCCGAAACGATTCTCTATTCCTATGAGAGAGATCTGGTCACTGCAATTTCGTCTAACCGTGCGTCGAGGAAAGAAAGCAGAAAAGATACTTGCACATAGACGATTCAGAGCTGCCTACGACTTCCTTATCTTGAGAGAAGAATCCGGCGAAAAGCTAGATAATTTAGGACAATGGTGGACCCAATACCAGGATGCTGACGAACAGCAACGAGAAGTCCTGCGTTCGACAATCGGCGGTAAAAGAATCACTAAAAAGCGCCGCGTGAAACCAACTAATAATTAAGCAGGAACGGACAATGCCAGCTGATTTTTCATCAAGTACGCTGCCATCCTATATCGCTGTAGAAGGCCCAACTGGGGTCGGCAAGACTTCGCTGACAAAACGGCTAGCTGAGTCCTTCAATTACGAGACGATATTGGAAACCTCCGAAACCAATCCTTTCCTCGATCAATTTTATGAAAACAGGCGAAATTCAGCACTACCAACGCAACTATTCTTTCTCTTTGATCGAGCCAGGCAAGTCGAAAATATGCGCCAGGGAGATATATTCAAGCCCGTACGGGTCGCTGACTTCCTTATAGACAAGGATAGATTATTCGCGGAACTAAACCTTACCGCCGACGAATTAACTTTATACGATAAAGTGACCGAGCATTTATCTGTATCAGCACCTGCGCCCGACCTAGTCGTCTACCTGCAAGCGCCAGCAGAAGTACTGATGGATCGTATTCAACACCGAGGAATCCCCAGAGAAGCAAATATGGATCGTGGCTATCTGGATGAATTAATTGAGGCCTATACTCGCTTTTTTCACTACTACGATGAGGCTCCTTTATTAATTGTCAATTCATCTGAATTAGATCTGGTTAATAATCAAGAGGACTACCAGTTTTTATTAGACTATATGCTGACTATCAAGACAGGTAGGCATTACTATAACCCCAAGCAATCCATTCTTTAATCCAGAGAAAATGTACAAAAGTAATTAAGGAGCCAACTCATGTCCGACGCTAAAACCTATAAGGTCAAGCCAGATCCTAATCACCGGACCCATCTTTCCAATGACCAGTACCTTGAGCAGTATCGTCAATCCATTGATGAACCAGACAAATTCTGGGGTGAACAGGCTCTCCAGACGCTCGATTGGTACAAGCCTTTTACTGACGTTGGTTCGGGCGACTTTCATCAAGGCAAGGCTAGCTGGTTCTCTGGCGGGCTACTTAATGCTTCTTATAACTGTATTGACCGCCATCTACCTGCAAAAGCCGAGCAAACAGCTATTATCTGGGAGGGAGACGATCCAGAAGAATCCTCTATCATTACCTATGCAGAACTCCACGACAGTGTCTGTCGTCTTGCTAATGTCCTCAAAAACCGTGGCGTGGTCAAAGGAGACCGCGTCTGCATTTATATGCCTATGATTCCAGAAGCCGCCTTCGCTATGCTGGCTTGTGCAAGAATCGGAGCGATTCACAGCGTCGTATTTGGCGGTTTTTCGCCCCAAGCTCTGCAGGATCGAATCCTTGATTCGGACTGCCAGGCCGTTATAACAGCAGATGAAGGCCTTAGAGGAGCGAAAACTATTCCACTTAAAGCCAACGTAGACCTGGCCCTGGATGGCTGCCCTAATGTCCATAGCGTCCTGGTGGTAAAACGCACTGGGGGAGTGATCAACATGGTAACCAACAGAGACATCTGGTATCACCATGAAACCCAGGCCGTAGAAGCTCAGTGCGAACCTGAACCGATGGCCAGTGAAGATCCATTGTTTATCCTGTACACCTCGGGCTCGACGGGCAAGCCCAAAGGCGTTCTCCACACTACCGGGGGTTATTTACTGCAGGCTGCTATGACCCACAAGTACGTGTTTGACTACCAGGAAGGCGACGTTTACTGGTGTACAGCCGATGTCGGATGGGTAACCGGGCATTCCTATATCGTCTATGGGCCTCTTGCCAATGCAGCGATTACGCTCATGTTCGAGGGCCTGCCCACCTATCCAGATGCATCTCGGTGCTGGCAAATTGTCGACAAGCACAAGGTCAATATTTTTTATACTGCGCCAACAGCATTACGCTCTCTGATGGGTCAGGGAGACGAATTCGTGCAGTCGTGTTCAAGACAAAGCCTGAGAATACTTGGCTCCGTGGGCGAACCCATTAATCCAGAAGCCTGGGAATGGTACTATCATGTGGTTGGAGATAGTCGTTGTCCGATCGTAGACACCTGGTGGCAAACCGAGACTGGCGGCATCATGATCACCCCTTTACCAGGTGCAACAGACCTCAAACCCGGGTCTGCTACTAGACCGTTTTTTGGCGTTCAACCCGTTCTTCTTGATCCAGAAGGTAATATTATCAACGGTCCTGGCTCTGGCAACCTGGCAATAGCAACCTCCTGGCCGGGTCAGATAAGAACAGTTTATGGTGATCACCAGCGGTGTATAGAAACTTACTATTCTACTTATCCAGGCTACTACTTCACTGGAGATGGGGCCAGGCGAGACGAAGATGGCTATTACTGGATTACCGGGAGAGTTGATGATGTCCTTAACGTTTCCGGACATCGAATGGGTACTGCTGAGGTAGAAAGTGCCCTAGTCTTGCACGAGATGGTAGCTGAAGCAGCGGTGGTTGGATATCCCCACGAAGTAAAGGGCCAGGGAATCTACGCTTATGTCACCTTAATGCAGGGGATTGAAGGCAACGATGGTTTGATGCTGGAACTCAACGACCTCGTTCGTAAGGAAATTGGCGCTATTGCAAGACCCGACATACTGCAATGGGCTCCAGGTCTACCCAAAACTCGATCAGGTAAAATCATGCGCCGCATATTGAGGAAGATAGCTGAAAATGAATTGGATAACCTTGGCGACACGAGCACACTGGCCGATCCTGGGGTTGTTGATGACCTGATCAGGAATAGTCCCGTAGCCGGTAGTTAATACTCGGTAAAATAGTAATTAAACCTGGGCAAATAGTATCGAAGGCGAAGCCGCCTTCGATACCTTCCTACAGACATTAGGTTAGTCAGCAGGTTTTGTTTCAGCCTCTGCTTTTGGCTCAGCTTCCGCTTCTGGCTCAGCTTCCGCTACTGGCTCAGCTTCTGCTTCTGCTTCTGCTTCTGCTTCTGCTTCTGCTTCTGGCTCAGCTTCTGCTACGCTTTCGTCTGCGACCAAAGGCGCAGAATCGCTGGCAGTTTCGGCTACAGCTGGCGCGTTGGAATTGTCTTCTGCAGATTCACTTTCGGCCACATCACTTGATTCACTCTCTGCTGCATCAGCAGGTACTTCTTTCATGGAAAGTTTAATACGGCCACGTTCTGTATCCAGCACGATAACTTTCACCTCCTGTCCTTCAGAGAGGTAATCTGTCACCTTCTCAACTCGCTTGTTAGCAATCTGAGAGATATGTACGAGTCCATCTTTTCCCGGAAGAATGTTAACGAAGGCACCAAAGTCAGCGATTTTAACCACTTTACCTACGTAGATCTTACCCACTTCCGCATCCGCAACAATCGCTTCAATAGCGCTTACTGCTGCATCTCTGGATTCAACACCTTCTCCAAAAATAGTAATGGTACCGTCATCATCTATATCAATGGATGCACCGGACTCCTCAGTTATACTTCGAATCGTAGCACCGCCCTTGCCAATAACATCTCTGATTTTGTCAGAGTCCACTTTCATGGTAATCATAGCCGGCGCGTTATCAGACACAGTCTCTCTGGACCGACCAATGACTTTATTCATTTCTCCAAGGATGTGCAGCCTGGCTGTCCTGGCCTGTTCAAGGGCCGTCTCCATAATCTGCTCAGTAATACCCTGGATTTTGATATCCATCTGCAAAGCAGTTACACCGGTTTCCGTGCCAGCGACCTTAAAATCCATATCTCCGAGATGATCTTCATCACCAAGAATATCGGTCAGTACAGCAAAACCCTCATCTTCCTTTACCAGTCC
Source organism: Gammaproteobacteria bacterium (assembly GCA_018666555.1). GTDB lineage: Bacteria > Pseudomonadota > Gammaproteobacteria > Pseudomonadales > Azotimanducaceae > UBA9926. The sequence goes on along the minus strand of JABIZD010000131.1, from coordinate 32,166 downwards.
CATGGCAACACCAGCAACCGGAGCCTTAATCGGCACCCCAGCATCCATCAATGCCAGACTGGCACCACAGACGGAAGCCATTGATGACGACCCATTTGACTCGGTAATCTCTGATACGACACGGGTCGTATAAGGCCATTCTTCTGAGCTAGGTAATAGTGCAGCGATCCCTCTACGAGCTAAGCGACCGTGACCGATTTCACGACGTTTTGGTCCACCTGAAAACCCGGTTTCACCCACACTATAATGAGGGAAATTATAATGGAGCATAAAACTATCTCGGTACGATCCCTGCAGGGCATCGATAATAGCTGCATCACGCATGGATCCTAAGGTAGTGCTGACCAGGGCCTGGGTTTCTCCGCGGGTAAACAGTGCAGAGCCATGAGCACCGTCAAGTAAACCGACTTCCACCTGAATTCCACGAACCGTCGTTGTGTCGCGTCCATCAATACGCGGTTCACCGGCTATCACCGCCTGTCGGACTGTTTTCTTTTCAATACTGGCAAAAATCGAACTGACTTCATCCCTTCCAGGACCTTCTTCAGCAACAAATCCTGCCACGGCTTCTTCCCGTAAAACATCGAGACGATCCTGGCGAGTCATTTTTTCAGTCATTTTATAGGCATCGGCAATCTGCCCTGCATACTGTTCGGACAAGGCCGATGCCAGCTCTTCATTCTGGGCTGGAGCCTGCCAATTCCATTCGTCGACACCCACTTCATCACGCAATTCATTGATGGCGCGAATAACCACCTGCATCTCCTGATGAGCAAACAGTACTGCCCCAAGCATCTGGTCTTCGGTTAATTCCTTAGCCTCAGATTCAACCATGAGTACAGCGGCTTCAGTACCTGCCACGACCATATCCAAGTGAGACTCATCGAGCGCTTGGTAACCTGGATTGAGAAGATAGCCAGATTCGGTAAAACCAATTCTTGCTGCTCCAATAGGGCCAGCGAAGGGCATTCCCGACAGACTCAGTGCTGCCGATACACCGATCAACGCTGGGATATCCGGATCTACATCTTTTTGAGCAGAAACCACTTGGCAGGTAACCTGTACTTCATTTAGAAACCCTTTCGGGAATAAAGGTCGAATTGGGCGGTCGATCAACCTGGAGGTCAGCGTCTCTTTCTCTGAAGGACGACCTTCACGTTTAAAGAAACCGCCTGGTATCTTCCCTGCAGCATAGGTTTTCTCTTCGTAGTTAACCGTTAACGGAAAGAAAGCCTGACCGGATTTCGCTTCCTTGCGCCCAACCACGGCGATCAAAACTGAGGTTTCCGCCATAGTGACTAACACTGAAGCCGTCGCTTGACGGGCTATTCTTCCTGTTTCTATGACAACTTCGTGTTGTCCATACATAAACATCTTTCTAACTGGATTCACATTTTTCTCCAATAAAATAACTAGATTAGATTATCTTCGTAGTCCTAATCTTTTAATAAGCTGAGAATATCTATCTGTACTTTTACTTTTTAAATAATTCAGCAATTTTCTTCTTTGACTTACCATTCTGAGTAGTCCTACTCGGGAATGATGATCATGATTGTGTGCTTGAAAATGTCCTTGCAACTTTTCAATATTGGCAGTCAGCAAAGCTACCTGCACCTCCGGCGAACCTGTATCCTGTTCAGACGTTCCGTATTCCTTTACGATTGCCGATTTTTCCACATTTGATAAAGCCATTCTAGCCTCCGTTAATATGCTGCTGCCCTCTTCAGGCAACGTTTATGTTAATAGGGATACCCGCGCATATTTGCAGACACCCTACCCCTTTTGCATCGCGACTAATCTTCGCGGTGCAATTCTACCATCATCAAGGATCTCTCCTACACCGATGAAGCTTGCATCATCTTCAACCTCATGGAATAGGCTTACCCATCCCGATTGAGGCGAATTAGGAACCTGGACTGGCTGCCCCTGCATCAAATATGACGCAGTGAGTGCAGAGAGAACAGAACAGGGCCAGTCTCTTACAGCCGACCTTGCGGAAAGCAGCAATTTATCCAACTCCCCATCAGCTTTTTCCTTGCGGCCAATCAATTCAGGCAGAGTGAAGCTGGCATCAATATCAAATGGGCCCGCTCTTAATCTTCGCAACACAGACACATGTGCGCCACAGCCTAAATCTTCTCCTATATCCTCAGCAAGAGATCTAACATAAGTACCCTTGCTACATTCAATATTTAAAACCAGCTCATCTTCAGAAAATTCCACGAGCCGCATACTAGCTATTCTGACTTTTCGAGCTTTTCGCTCTACTTCAATACCTTGTCGCGCCAGTTTGTACAACGGCTGGCCATTTTGCTTTATCGCCGAGAACATCGAAGGAATCTGTTCAATCTCTCCAATATAATCTGCCAGGACAGCCTCGAGATCTTTCCGACTTCTGCCTACTACGGGCCGAGTCTCAATTATCTCTCCCTCTGAATCTCCTGTCGCTGTGCTGATACCTAACTTAAACGTTGCCAGGTAACGCTTATCTGCTTCAAGAAGGAATCGGGAGAACTTGGTTGCTTCTCCAAAACAAATCGGTAAAACCCCAGTAGCAATCGGGTCAAGGCTACCCGTATGACCTGCCTTTTGAGCACCAAAGAGTCGCTTGACCTGCTGCAGGGCGCCATTTGACGTTATTCCCTGGGGTTTGTCCAGCAATAATATGCCATTAACCGGCCGGCCTTTTCTTTTCACCCTAGTTTTTGTCATCAGTCGGTTCAGCTACGCCTTTTACTGATGTGGCTTTAATCGCGGCCGATATTCTGGCACCATCGACCAAGGATCTGTCATAGTGAAATCTTAACCTAGGAGTTGTTCGGGTATTTAACATGCTTGCGAGATGTTTTCGCAGATAGCTGGCAGAATTATTCAATAATTGCTCGGTGAGTTTATCTTGAGAATCAGGAAATACTGTAAAATACACGTCGGCATAAGCTAAATCGCGAGACACCTTCGCCTCATTGATCGTTATCATCCCTAATCGAGGGTCTTTCAGCTCTCTTTGCACCAACACGGCTAAATTCTTCTGAATATGATCTGCAACTCGATCAGTTCTATTGAAGTTAGCTTTCATTTATTTTTACTCTCGCGAATCAAAGCTGCCTAGCAACTTCCCTGGTGTCAAATACTTCAATTTGATCTTTGACTTGCACATCGTTGTAGTTTTTAACACCAATACCACATTCGGTCCCGCTTCTAACGGTATTTACTTCTTCCTTAAAATGTCGCAGCGATTCCAGTTCGCCTTCATATATAACAATATTATTCCGTAAAACCCTGATTTTTTTCTGCTTCTCAATCGTCCCTTCCATCACCATACAACCAGCAATCGAACCAAACTTCTTGCTATCAAAGACATCCTTAACTTCGGCGATGCCAATAATTTCCTCTCTAATCTCGGGATCCAACAGACCGGTCAGCGCCGCCTTGACGTCATCGACAAGATCATAAATTACTTTATAGTAACGGAGGTCAAGGCCTTCGGCTTCGATGATTTTTTTAGCCGAATTCTCTGCTCGAACATTAAAGCCAAATACGACAGCCTCAGAGGTAATGGCGTAGTTGATATCCGAATCAGAGATGCCACCTACCCCAGCAAATACTACATTAACTTTAACTTCATCATTACCCAGATCAGTTAAAGCCGAGACAATCGCCTCTAATGAGCCTCGTACATCCGCTTTGACGACAATATTAAGCGCTTTTACTTCTGCCTCACCAAAATTCGCCAGCAGGTTATCCAGCGAAACAACTGGGGTAGAAAGCCGTTGCGCATTAACTTTACTGCGGCGGAACTGGGCTACTTCTCTGGCTGTCTTCTCATCCTTGGTAACCGTAAAGGTATCCCCAGCAGCTGGTGTGCCATCCAATCCCAGTAGCGACACTGGTGTCGCTGGCCCGGCAGCTTTAACCTTCTTGCCATGCTCATCATTAATCGCTCTTGCGCGGCCATAATTTTCACCGGCGACGACGATGTCCCCTTGCTTCAGCGTGCCGTTCTGAACTAATAGTGTAGCGACTGCACCCCGTCCTTTTTCAAGTCGTGACTCGATTATAATGCCCTGAGCGGTGCCTTGATTGTATGCGCTGAGCTCCAGCAATTCCGCTTGTAACAAGACTGCTTCAAGAAGCGCATCGACGCCTTCTCCCGTGATCGCTGAAACAGGAATAAACTGAGTATCCCCACCCCAATCTTCCGGAATAACGTCTTTTGCCGCCAGTTCAGACTTAACTCTTTCCTGATCGGCGCCTTCCAGATCAATTTTATTGATAGCAACCACGATCGGTACACCAGCTGCACGTGCATGTGTTACTGCTTCCTGGGTTTGCGGCATCACACCATCATCAGCAGCCACCACGAGAATGACAATATCTGTGCAATTAGCGCCTCTAGCTCGCATAGCGGTAAACGCAGCGTGGCCGGGGGTATCAATAAAGCAGATCTCACCATGATCGGTCTGGACTCGATAAGCCCCGATATGCTGGGTAATCCCGCCCGCTTCACCACTGGCTACCTGGGCTTTGCGTATATAATCCAGCAGCGACGTCTTGCCATGATCGACATGCCCCATCACTGTGACAACGGGTGCTCTTGGCTCTGCCTCAGATGCATAGGCAATTGTACTTGTCAGGGTGTTTTCAATATCGTCAGCATCTATCACTTTCACTGTATGCCCATATTCCTCTACAACCAGTGTCGCGGTTGCCTGGTCAATTGATTCATTGATATCAACCATGACATCTAAACTCATCAAGTACTTAATGACATCACGAGCCTTAACGGACATGCGCTGCGACAGTTGTTGCACAGTGATGGACTCTCCCAGTTCAACTTCACGAGTCTGATTTGCAGCAGGAGCACTGAACTGATGCTGGCGACCGACTTTCGGAGCAACAGCACGTTTATTTCTCGCCCCACCGGAGAGCCCAAGCGTTCTTGGCGCCTCCTCTTCCTGTACTGCTGCGTCAGAAGTCTCAAGGATTTCTTCCACTTCCTCACTGAGTAATTCTTCAACCCGCTTTTTCCGATTACCATGTTTGGCTTTCTTCTGCTGGAGGTCATCTAAATCAAGATCGCTACGATCACGCTTATCCTTGCGTGAGCTTGGCTTATCTTCTGCTTCTTTATCAGGGTCTGCCTTTTGCGTTTTTACCTTAGCTTTGGCAGATTCAGCTTTCTTGGTTTTTTCTAGCTCTTTCGCCTCTTCCTCAGCTTTGAGTTCGGCAGCTCGTTCGAGAGATTCCTGGTGACGCTTTCCTGCTTCTAATTCTGCTTCGGCTTGAGCTGCCTTGCGAATGGCTTCAGCATCAGGAACGGTTTCAGTCTCAGCTACAACCACTGCAGGCGCTGCCTCTTCGACATCACTTACAGTCGGCTCCTGTTCCTCGCGACGGACGTAAGTACGTTTCTTCCTGACTTCTACGTTGACCGTTCTGCCTCGACCAGCGTTACCACCAGCTTTAATGGTACTCACTGTGCGGCGCTTCAAAGTGATTTTCTTGGGCGCTTCACCGGTTTCACCGTGACTACGCTTAAGGTGGGAAAGTAACTTTTCCTTCTCCCCTTCAGTCACCGAATCCGTTTCAACTTTCTGGGGCAGGTCTGCTTCATTCATCTGCTGCAATAAACGGTCAACCGGCGTGCCAACTGTTTCAGCCAACTGTTTTACCGTCATCTCAGCCATCTTTTTTCCTTATGGGTTAAACCCGAATCGAATTGAGTCCAACGCTCTTACTGTAATCTATCACTCAAACCATGGTGCTCTTGCAGTCATGATAATTTCACCTGCAAGTGTTTCCGTCATATCTTCAATTTCTATTAAATCGTCAATGGCCTGCTCAGCAAGGTCTTCCATGCAGATAATGCCAATAGCAGCTAATTGGTAAGCCAGTCGAGTATTCATACCTTCCATGGTTAACAGGTCCTCTGCTGGCTCTGCGTCACTTCGATTCGCCTCATCAGCGAGTTCCAGTGTTGTCAGGGCATTTTTCGCCCGACTTCGCAGCTCCTCAACAATATCCTGATCAAAACCTTCTATGGAGACCATTTCATCAATGGGAACATAAGCAATTTCCTCAAGTGAACTGAAGCCTTCCTCAACCAGGACAATCGCTACATCTTCGTCAACATCAAGCTTTTCCATGAATTCCGTGACCACCGCCCCGGATTCCTGCTCCTGCTTCTCCGCAGCTTCTTCCTCGGTCATGATATTGAGAACCCAACCCGTTAACTCACTGGCTAACTTAACGTTCTGGCCACCCCGACCAATTGCCTGGGCGAGGTTATCCTCTGATACAGCAATATCCATGCTATGGGTTTCTTCATCGACGACGATAGAGACAACTTCCGCTGGCGCCATGGCATTGATAGCTAGCTGAGCTATGTTGTCGTCCCATAATACAATGTCGATTCTCTCGTTACCCAATTCACCAGAAACAGCCTGAACTCTGGAACCTCTCATTCCAACGCAGGCACCAACAGGATCGATTCGACCATCGTTGGTCTTCACTGCAATTTTTGCTCGCGAACCGGGATCCCTTGCCGACGCCATAATTTCTATAATGCCATCTGACACTTCGGGCACTTCAATCTTGAATAGCTCAGTTAGAACATCAGATGAAGTTCGTGTCATCGCCAGCTGGGGCCCTCGAGCTTCGGGCCTAACTTCCTTTAAAAGGGCACGCAAGCGATCACCGATACGGAATGTTTCACGGGGAATCCACTCTTCTCGTGGTAATAATGCTTCCGCATTATTTCCTAAATCAATGATGACGGCCTCACGAGTGACCTTCTTGACCTGGCCGTTGAGCAACTCACCAATCTTATGCCGATAAGCATCAACCACCTGAGCTCTTTCGGCTTCCCTTACCTTCTGGACAATTACCTGTTTTGCTGTTTGCGCCGCAATCCTGCCAAATTCCACCGACTCAATCGGAATCTCAAATATATCGCCGGCTGCCAGGCCAACCTGCCGGTCTTGTGCTTCTTGAACTGTCAATTGGGCGCCTGGGAATTCTATCTCCTCGTCATCATCCATCACTGTCCAGCGCTGGAAAGAATCATAAAGACCCGTTTCCTGATCAATGGCAACTCTGATGTCTACCTCTTCGGGATATCTTTTTTTGGTCGCGGTCGCGAGAGCTACTTCCAGAGCTTCAAAAATAATGTCCTCTGAAACACCTTTCTCGTTCGATACAGACTCGACTACCAGTAGAATTTCTTTGCTCATTACAATGTCTCTAAGTCATTTTCTGGGAAAACGATTAATCGATTTCACCAATAATATTTGCTCTTTCAATTCCTTCCACAGGAAGTAACACTTCTTCTTCACCCATCCTTAACACGACCTGCTTATCTTCAAGGCCACACAAAATCCCCCGAAAACGTCGCCGACCCTCAAACGAGCTCCGTAGGCTCAATTTAATCATGGCGCCCTTAAACCGTTCAAAGTGCTCAGCTTTAAATAGCCGTCTTTCCAGCCCAGGTGACGACACTTCCAAAGTGTAGGAACCTGAAATCAGATCTTCAACATCTAGCAGGCTACTGATCTGCCGACTCACCCTCGCACAGTCATCGACATCAACACCATTATCCGAATCGATGTACACCTTCAGAGTCGACTGCCTTCCGTGAGAGATCTGCTCTATGCCCCAGAGAACACAATTCATTTCCTTTACAATAGGCTCTATCAGCCTTTCTAAGCTTGTCTCCGCCACAATTCCAATGTTCTCCTAAAAAATTAGGATAATTTTTAACTTCTATCCTTTCTATCCACTCATCCTAAAAAATTAGGATAATTTTTAACTTCTATCCTTTCTATCCACTCATCCTAAAAAATTAGGATAATTTCCATTTCACCCCTAGGAGTCTTTTTTCTCCTAAAAAAAATGGGCATATTTGCCCACTTTTCTTTGGCCAGCCTATTGCCGACCTGCTTTTTTGTCTCACAAAGCAACTAATAAAAAGCCCCTCAAAGGGGCTTTCCAAAATTTGTGGTAGCGGGGGCAGGATTTGAACCTACGACCTACGGGTTATGAGCCCGTCGAGCTACCGGACTGCTCCACCCCGCATCAACAAGGGCAGGAATTATATGTGCGTTGAACTAGGCGGTCAACACATTGCTTAGGTTTTGTTGAAATGATTTATCTATAAATGGCTATTTACAGACGACTGGAGGGCTATCAGGAAGTGGTGCCGAAGAGAGGACTTGAACCTCCACGGGGTTTCCCCCACTACCCCCTCAAGGTAGCGTGTCTACCAATTCCACCACTTCGGCGTGTCTATCTTATTCTACTGGCACTTCTGGTATTTCTGAATCAAAACTTTCAGGTTCCGGACCCGTGGGTACTTCAACGGATATAGCTTCCTGTGATGACTCCATCTGGGGCATTCCTAAGGCGGTAGCCTGGTCAGAACGCTGTTTGGCTACATAAGCCAGAGCAAAGCTGGTCAGGAAAAAAGCAATCGCAATCCAGGTAGTGAGCCGAGTGAGAAAATTACCCGCGCCGCCACTACCAAATACCGTTCCAGACGCTCCAGAACCGAACCCAGCCCCCATATCGGAGCCTTTTCCATGCTGAATCAATACAAGCCCAATTACTGCGACAGCAGCAATGATGTGAACAATCAATACTAACGATTCAAATAAGTCTAAATCCATTCTTTATCAACCCAGTGTTTGTTTTCAGTCTGCAATCGCTGCTGCGTTACAAATCTGTACGAATTCATGTTTATCCAGTGAAGCTCCACCTACCAGGACTCCATTAATATCTGGTTGAGCCAGCAGTTCTTTCACCGTACTTGCGCGCACGCTGCCACCATACAATAGTCTTATTTGCGGACACTCCAGGCCATAATAATCTGACAGCGTCCTGCGCATTTCAGCATGGATCTCCTGAGCATCATACGCCGATGCGACTTCACCTGTGCCTATCGCCCAAATAGGTTCATAGGCTATAACAACTGCTGCCATCTCAGCTGCCGTCAACTTTTCCATCAACCGACCAATCTGGTCTACGACAATTTGTTTCGCCTGGCCTGCCTGCCTTTCTGCCAGGGTTTCACCCACACAAACCAGGGGTTGTATACGATGATCTATACACGCCTTGGTTTTGGTAACCACTTCGTCATCAGTTTCACCAAAAATCTGCCTTCTTTCAGAATGCCCTACCAGGCTAATCCTGCAATCAACATCTTCCAGCATGGCAGCACTTACTTCACCTGTTAATGCTCCCGGGGCTTGCCCACTTAAATTCTGAGCACCCACTTTGACAGCGGTCGTGTCAAACTGTTGTATCGCGAATTCAACAAAAACTGCTGGTACCAGCAACCAGGTATCACAAGCTTCAAGCTGCTCTTTTCGCAACGCGTTCGCCATCTCAATCAGCAATGATTTTGAACCGTTCATTTTCCAATTACCAGCTACTAACGGTCTAGGCATTACAATATTCCTGTATAGCAGTATAGTCCGACTGGCAAGGGCTCCGCATATTAACGGCTTTGCTATTAAGTTTCAATCTTATGGAACGGTGCGATGTACGGCATCGGCGATTTCCTGGGCCAATTCTATAACCTGGTGCCTTTCCTGGCCTTCAACCATGACGCGAACAACCGGTTCGGTACCCGAAGGTCTCAGTAGTACTCTACCTAAGTCGCCCAATTTAGATTCCGCCGCATGCACTGCTTGCAAAATTGACTCACACTGTAAATCGGGCACTTGTGTGCAACGAACATTCACCAATTCCTGAGGGAATTTTGTCATCCCCTGTTTTAATCGATTCAGATTCTGCTCCTGACTAACAATGGCGGCCAGGACTTGAAGTGCAGATACAATACCATCGCCGGTTGACGCAGCATCCAGGCACAGAATATGACCTGAGCCCTCACCGCCAATTCTCCAACCCTTTTGTTCCAACATTGCCATGACATGCCGGTCTCCGACTGCCGAGCGCGCAAATGGGATATTCTCTTGCTCTAGCGCCCGTTGCAGCCCTAAATTACTCATCTGAGTACCAACTACGCCACCCATTAACTCATTTCTGGCCTTTTTATACTGCGTGATAACAAATAATAACTCGTCACCATCAACAATTTCACCGACATGATCCACCATGATGAGGCGATCACCGTCTCCATCCAGGGCAATTCCTAATTCAGCACCTGCCGCCACTACAGCTTCAGATAATGCGCCCGGGCTGGTCGCTCCAACCCCCTCATTGATATTCAGCCCATCAGGAGAAGTCCCTATTTCAATGACTTCAGCACCCAACTCCCTGAAGACATTCGGTGCAATCCGATAGGCTGCACCATTAGCACCATCGACTACGATCTTAAGGCCTTTAAGCGTCAGTTCTGCTGGAAAGCAACTTTTGCAGAATTCTCCGTATCGTCCTGCCGCATCTTCAATACGGCTCGCCTTACCTAGATTATCAGACGAAACCGTCACCATTTCCTCAGACAGCATCTGTTCAATAGCCAATTCCTGGTCATCGGAAAGTTTCTGCCCGTTCGGATTGAAAAATTTAATGCCATTATCACGATATGAATTATGTGAAGCGCTGACTACGATACCTGCTGAAGCAGAAAACGATCGAGTTAAATAAGCGACTGCGGGTGTCGGTATTGGCCCGAGAAGTAACACATCTACTCCAGCCGAAGCCAGGCCCGCTTCGAGCGCTGATTCGAACAGATAACCAGAGTTGCGAGTATCCTTGCCTATCAACACGCTGCCCGCGGACTCTTCCGCTAATACTTTTCCTGCTGCCCAGCCTAACTTGAGTACAAAATCGGCTGTAATAGGGTAAGTGCCCACAGCACCTCTGATACCATCAGTGCCAAAATATCGTTTAGTTTTCATCTTCTTCGCCACTTCTCAAAATTTCCCTAACTACCCGCAGTGCACTCAGGGTCTGCTCAACATCATGTACTCTGAGGATTTTTGCACCCGCCAGAAACGCCATGATATTACCACCTACCGACCCAGCAATCACATCATCGGCTATACGGGATAAGGTGCTTTTTCTGGATAGACCTACCATGACAGGCAGCTCATGGACATTAAATTCAGCCAGTCGGTTAATCAAAGTTAGATTATGCTGATAGGTTTTGCCAAAACCAAAGCCAGGATCAAGAATTAAACGATCGCGGCTAATCCCCGCCAGACAGCAGCGTTGCACTGCCTTTTCAAAAAATAGGTTGATATCATCGACTAGGTCATTGTATCTCGGATTGTCTTGCATGCTGCCTGGTTGTCCCTGCATGTGCATGAGGCAGGCATGTAAATGATGTGCAGCTACTATTTCCATTGCGCCTTGACGAGACAGCGCCCGCACATCATTGATCATGGCAATCCCGACTGAGGCGGCTTCGCTCATGACTTCTGGGGAACTGGTATCAACGGAAATAGGTACGGCTGAGTGGCACTTAATTTTTTCAATGACGGGGATAACTCGATCGAGCTCTTGCGTCGCCGATACCGCAGCAGCTCCAGGCCGAGTTGATTCACCACCCACGTCTATAATATCAGCGCCCTGCTCTACCATTTTCAGGGCACTTGATAAGGCCAGGTCAACACCGGCATGCACGCCCCCATCTGAAAATGAATCCGGCGTCACATTCAGGATACCCATTACTAACGGTTCAGGTCTATTCAGCAGTCCAGTTAAGTCTTGCATTGAGGAACTTACAGATCAGCCGCTGGATCCCCGATCGGTTTCCCTGTTTCAGCCTGATCATCTTTAACAGAACCTGAACCTGCTGTGGAATCCATCGGTGAGTCGTCATCATTCCAATCAGAAGGCGGTTGTGGCTTCCTACCTGCCATGATGTCATCTATCTGGCTTTTATCTATTGTTTCATATTCGAGCAATGCCTCTGCCATGGCATCAAGCTTATCCCGATTCTCTATTAACAGATTTCGAGCCGTACTATAACAATCATCTATAATGGCTTTAATCTCTTCATCAATGATTTTGGCAGTTTCCGCTGAAACATGCGCGTGAGCGGTACCTGCTGATTTTCCTAAAAATACTTCTGTGTCTTCTTCTTCGTACTGCATCGGCCCTAATTTTTCGGACAATCCCCATTTAGTTACCATAGACCGAGCCATACGAGTCGCTCTTTCTATATCATTGGAAGCGCCTGTGGTCACTCCGTCAAATCCCAGGGTCAACTCCTCAGCAACTCGACCACCAAATAGGCCACAGATCTGGCTGTGAAGTAATCGCTTACTCATTGAATAGCGGTCTTCCTCCGGTAAAAACATGGTGATGCCCAATGCTCTACCTCTGGGAATAATTGAAACCTTATACGACGGATCATGTTCTGGAACCAGATACCCAACGACACAATGACCGGCTTCATGATAAGCAGTATTACGCTTTTCCTTATCCGACATCACCATGGTTTTACGCTCAGCACCCATCATAATCTTGTCTTTGGCCTGTTCAAAATGATACATGGCAACCAGGCGCTGATCCTGGCGGGCTGCAAAAAGTGCAGATTCATTGACCACATTAGCCAAATCGGCTCCAGAAAACCCAGGCGTTCCCCTGGCAATATCTAACGGCACCACATCAGCCGCCACTGGGACTTTCCGCATATGGACTTTAAGAATCTGCTCCCGGCCCCGGAGGTCTGGCAGCGACACTACAACCTGCCTATCAAACCTTCCTGGTCGCAACAATGCCGGGTCGAGAACATCAGGACGGTTTGTAGAGGCAATCACAATAATGCCTTCGTTACCTTCAAACCCATCCATTTCAACCAGCAACTGATTCAGGGTCTGCTCTCTTTCATCATGACCACCACCTAATCCAGCACCGCGATGACGACCGACCGCATCGATCTCATCGATAAAAATAATACAGGGCGTCTGTTTCTTGGCCTGCTCAAACATATCTCTGACTCTGGATGCCCCGACGCCGACAAACATTTCAACGAAATCAGACCCAGATATGGAGAAAAAGGGTACTTTAGCTTCACCAGCGATCGCCTTGGCCAACAGCGTTTTACCCGTTCCTGGAGGGCCTACCATTAAAGTACCACTTGGTATTTTACCTCCCAGCTTCTGGAATTTGCTGGGCTCACGGAGGAATTCAACCAATTCCTGAACATCTTCTTTGGCTTCATCAACACCGGCAACATCAGCAAATGTGGTTTTAATCTGGTCTTCACCGAGAAGTTTTGCCTTACTCTTTCCAAACGATAAAGGCCCACCTTTACCTCCTGCTCCGCCTTGCATCTGGCGCATAAAGAACATGAAAACAGCAATTATCACTAAAATAGGAAAGCTGGCTACCAGCAGTTGCATCCAGATACTTTGCTGCTCGGGTCGCTCTCCCTTGAAATCAACGTTATGCTCGACCAGGTCATCAATGAGCGCCTTGTCAACGATCTGCGGTTGAATAGTTTCAAATCGAACCCCATCAGAACGCTCGCCTCGTATGGTCAGACCATCTACCTCAACCGTCTTCACCTGATTTCTATTAACCAGTTCCAAAAAAGTGGAATACTCGACTTCTTCAGGGCTTCTATCGACACTGAAATTTTGAAAAACGGTCAGCAGGACAGCCGCAATCACCAGCCAAAGCAGGAGGTTTTTACCCAGGTCATTCACAATTCGAATCCTCTTATAAACTACTCAACGCCTAAAGCGCTTGTTACGGGATATGTATTTAAACGGATTTCCTTAATCCCGGCTCTTAAATCATATCTCTATATCTGTTCCTCAAGTCCTTAGCGTACTGCGGGGATTCAGGTCACTTATGGCCTATTCCCACCAGGTACAACTCTCTTGAGCGCCCTCTTGATGCCTTGGGCTTTATATTCACTAACTTTGCATAGCGACTGCGGATTAGGTTCCTTAAGTCATCAATGCCTTCACCTTCAAAAGCCTTGGTTACTACAATACCACCCTTTGACAGGACTTTATCGGCAAATTCTAACGCTAGCTCCACCAAAAATGCAGCTTTTGGTAAATCAATGTGCTTCATACCACTTAGATTGGGGGCCATATCAGAAATTACAAGGTCAACGGCACTACTCTGTAAAGTTTCCTCAAGCCCAGCACAAACGACATCACTGGTAAAATCACCATGGATAAACTCTACCCCCGGTATCGCTTCCATGGCGAGAATATCAAGGGCAACCACTCGACCTCTGGGACGAGTGCATTTTTCTGCAACCTGAGACCAGCCACCAGGCGCCGCCCCAAGATCAACAATAACCTGACCCGGTTTAAACAGGCCCAGTCGTTCATTCATTTCCAGCAGTTTATAGCTTGCTCGCGAACGATAGCCTTCCGCCCGGGCCATTTTCACATAGGGATCCTGCTCATGTTGCTTAAGCCACCTTTGGCTTGCCTTTGATCTTTTCATATACAATTAGGTGTAGGATCTTTAGTAACGTACAATACCGCCCTTTAAACTATTACGCCTCATGTTAAACCAGCAAGATAAAAAAAAATTCAGAGCCATTGGCCATCATTTGAATCCAGTCGTAACAATTTCTGGCAATGGCTTATCTGAGTCCGTACTTGCTGAATTAAACAGGGCTCTTGCAGACCACGAACTCATAAAAATACGCATCAACGGAGATCGTGACCAAAGAGCCTCTGTACTCGATGCGATATTGGAAAATACAACAGCCATCAAAATCCAGGCAACCGGTGGAACCGCTGTAGTCTACAAGAAAGCCCTCGAACCCAAGGCTCATCTTTCCAATGTGGCACGCTACGGCTGAATCAAACCTGACTCAGATATGCTCGACTCGACATATCTCGTATTCGATCACGCCTGAGGGCGTCTGCACTACTGCAACATGGCCAATTTCTTTGCCGATCAAACCTCGAGCGACAGGTGAGTACACCGATATTTTGTTTGCTTTAATATCAGACTCATCGTCACCAACGATTTGATAGACAACTTCAGCATCGGAATCCATATTAAGCAAGGTGACTGTGGAACCAAATATGACCTTGCCGGTCGGCGCAATTTCAGCAATGTCAATTATCTGTGCTACACCGAGCTTGCCAGCAATTTCAGCGATTCTGCCTTCGATAAAACCCTGCTCTTCCTTGGCATACTGGAATTCGGCATTCTCTCGCAGATCTCCCTGTTCCAGAGCCTCGGAGATAGCCTGAACAATACGCGGGCGCTCAGTAGACATTAATCGAGCCAGCTCAGTCCTGAGTGCTTCGGCACCTGCTGCTGTCATTGGTATCTTGTCCATGCTGATATCTCTTCTTTTACTATCCTGGCTAAGGTTTAAATAGCAGCCTGCTAAAAAGTTTTGTGTAATTCCTGTAAACAGTATACTTCCATTTCAGCATCATGGCGCAGAGCCTCTATACTGGCACGGCCTCCAGCCATCGTCGTCGTATAACAGACCTTATGCTGCAGAGCCTGTCGCCTTATGGTGAAAGAATCTGCTATGGCCTGCTTACCTTCCGTGGTATTGATAATAAAGTCAATTTCACCGTTTTTTATGGAATCAGTAATATCAGGACGACCTTCTATGACTTTATTTACTGTCTTCACTGGTAAACCTGCTTCCTCTAGCGTTTTAGCTGTACCCCTGGTGGCTACCAATTTAAATCCCAGTTCTAACAACTGCACAGCCATATCAGCCAATTGATCCTTATCCGGGTCTCTTATGCTCAAAAAAACCTGTCCGGAAGACGGGATCTTATCATCGGCCGCTACCTGAGCTTTGCCGTAGGCTTCAGCGAAAGTTTTACCGATACCCATGACTTCGCCGGTCGATTTCATCTCTGGACCCAGGATTGGGTCAACACCCGGGAACTTCCCAAAAGGAAATACTGCTTCCTTGACGTTAAAATACCCTGGCTGTATCGCTTCGGTAAAACCCTGCGATTCAAGACTGGTTCCTGCCATACACCTGGCTGCAATCTTAGCCAGTGACCGACCAATCGATTTTGAAACAAACGGAACTGTCCGCGATGCCCTGGGATTCACTTCGAGAACAAAAATCTGATCACCCTGCAGCGCCAGCTGCACATTCATCAAACCTATAACACCCAACTCCGTGGCCATGGCCTTTACCTGATCAGACATTTCCTGAATAACAGCTGAGTCAAGACTATAGGGAGGCAGCGAACAAGCCGAATCACCGGAGTGAACCCCTGCCTGCTCAATGTGCTCCATGACTGCACCAATGACGACGCGCTCTCCATCACACACTGCGTCAACATCAACTTCAATGGCCTGATCTAAAAAGCGATCCAGCAGTACAGGCGAGTCATCAGAGACTATGACCGCTTGCTTAAGGTATTTTTCAAGCTCACTGGGTTGGTAGACAATATCCATAGCTCGACCACCCAGCACATAAGATGGTCGGACAACTAATGGATAACCGATTTCTGCTGCGGCGGCTAAGCCCTCATCAACGGTTCTGATAATCTGGTTAGCCGGTTGAAGCAGACCCAGTTTATGAATCATCTGCTGGAATCGTTCTCGATCTTCCGCTCGGTCAATCGCATCGGGCGACGTGCCAATAATCGGTACACCTGCCGCAGACAATGAAGCAGCCAGGTTCAACGGTGTCTGCCCGCCAAATTGCACGATGACGCCCGCGGGTTTCTCCACGTCAACAATGGAAAGGACATCTTCAAATGTCAGAGGTTCGAAATACAATCGATCTGAGGTATCAAAGTCCGTTGACACTGTCTCTGGATTACAATTAACCATAATGGTTTCATAACCATCTTCACGCATGGCGAGCGCTGCATGAACACAGCAATAGTCAAATTCAATACCCTGGCCAATGCGATTCGGGCCACCACCGAGAACCATGATTTTTTTCCGGTCTGATGGCAGTGCTTCACATTCGCTCTCATAGGTTGAATACATATAGGCGGTGGAAGATGCAAACTCAGCCGCACAGCTATCTACGCGTTTATAAACCGGTTTAATGTCCAGTGCCAGCCGGTGCTGCCTCAGTCTGTGTTCAGAAACCTCCAGCAACTGGGCCAGGCGGAGGTCAGAAAAACCTCTCCGCTTCAACTGCAGCAAAGCTTGCCCCGAGAGTGCTTCCAGCTCCGTTCCTATCAGATTGTTTTCCCTGATAATAAGATCTTCAATCTGCGCCAAAAACCACAAATCAATACCACTCAAACCGCTAATATCCTCAATACTGAGCCCTAGGCGTAAGGCATCCCCAACGAACAAAATCCGTTCTGCGCCGGGAACTCGCAGTTCCTTTTGAATCACAGCCTTTACATCTGAATCATCCAGGCTGATGGCTGGTGTAAATCCGCAAATACCAATTTCCAGGCCTCGAAGCGCTTTCTGTAATGACTCCTGGAAAGTTCGCCCGATCGCCATTACCTCGCCCACAGACTTCATCTGAGTGGTAAGGGTATTATCTGCCTGCGGGAATTTTTCAAAGGTAAATCGAGGAATCTTTGTTACGATGTAATCAATCGACGGTTCAAAGGATGCCGGCGTGACACCGCCGGTGATTTCATTTGATAATTCATCCAGCGTATATCCAATAGCTAATTTAGTCGCAACCCGGGCAATGGGAAACCCAGTTGCCTTGGATGCAAGTGCCGAGGACCTGGAAACCCTCGGGTTCATCTCAATTACGACCAGTCTTCCCGTCTCTGGCTCCACTGCAAACTGGACGTTCGAACCTCCTGTTTCTACACCAATCGCACGCAAAACCGCGACTGAGGCATTTCGCATGACCTGGTATTCTTTATCAGTCAAAGTCTGAGCAGGTGCCACAGTGATTGAATCACCGGTATGCACGCCCATGGGGTCAAAATTTTCGATGGAACAGATAATGATGCAGTTGTCGTGCTTGTCTCTGACAACCTCCATCTCAAATTCTTTCCAGCCAAGCAGAGATTCATCAATCAGCAACTCGTTAGTCGGTGATAAATCTAAACCCCGGGTACAAATTTCAACAAATTCTTCTTGATTATAGGCAACTCCACCGCCACTACCCCCCATGGTGAAGCTGGGCCGAATAACGCATGGAAAGCCGAGCTGACCTTGTACTTGCCGAGCCTCTTCAATGGAATGGGCTATGGCGCTGCGCGGAGTTTCAAGACCGATTGACTTCATGACCTGGTCAAATAGCTGCCTATCTTCCGCCTTGTCGATAGCCTCTTTAGTCGCTCCAATTAACTCAACATCATATTTCTCTAAAACCCCTTCTCTGGCGAGGTCCAGAGCACAGTTGAGTGCTGTCTGCCCCCCCATCGTTGGTAATAATGCATCCGGGTTTTCTTTCGCTATGATCCGCTCGATGCACTCCCAGACAACGGGTTCTATATAGGTAGCATCAGCCATGCTAGGATCGGTCATAATCGTGGCCGGGTTAGAATTAACCAGGATCACCCGGTAGCCTTCTTCCTTCAGTGCCTTACAAGCCTGGGCTCCTGAATAATCAAATTCGCAGGCCTGACCAATGACGATAGGCCCGGCTCCGATAATCATTACACTGGCAATATCACGGCGTTTTGGCATCTAACTTGCTCTCTCCATCATAGCTATAAAATGTTCAAACAGGGCCGCTGCATCGTGCGGACCGGGACTCGCCTCTGGGTGCCCTTGGAACCCAAATGCAGATTTATCCGTCAAGCTAACGCCCTGTACGGTCTGGTCAAATAACGAACGATGAGTCACTTCGATATTCGCTGGCAACCGGTCGTCATCTATACAAAAACCATGATTCTGACTAGTGATCAATACCTCACCGCTGCTTAATTCTCTAACCGGGTGATTAGCTCCGTGATGGCCGTGCTTCATCTTTTTAGTCTTCAGGCCCGCCGCTAATCCCAGTAGCTGCATACCCAGACAGATACCAAAAACCGGAATGTCTGTTTCCAGGAGTTGCTGGATAGCACTAATAGCATAATCACAGGGTTCCGGATCACCGGGGCCATTAGATAGAAATATACCGTCCGGATTTAGTGCAAGGACTTCTTGCGCACTGGTTCTTGCTGGAACCACCGTGACTGAACAACCCCTATCAACCAGCATACGCAGAATATTTCGTTTCACTCCATAGTCGAAGGCGATCACTTTAAATCGTTGGTTCATCACTTCATCAGAACCACCTTCAATACGCCAGGTTCCCTCTTCGAAGGGATAAGCAGCCTCAGTTGACACCCGCTCTGCCAAATCGAGCCCCTCCAGACCTGAAAAACCCTTAGCCTGATCAAGAGCCTGCGCTAAAAGTTCCGGGGTAATATCATCAGCTGCCAGGATGCAGGCATTCTGAGATCCCTTGTCACGGAGCAGGCGAGTGAGCTGCCGAGTATCAATCTCAGCCAAGGCAACAACATTATTCCTGACCAGAAACGCCTCCAGGCTCTCTGTATTGCGCCAGTTACTGGCCATCAGAGGCAAGTCTCTTACAATCAACCCAGACGCCCAAACTGAGCTAGATTCATTATCTTCGGGATTACAACCGGTATTACCGATATGGGGATGTGTCAGGGTGACGATCTGGCTACAGTATGATGGATCCGTCAGGATTTCCTGATACCCCGTCATTGCCGTATTGAAAACCACCTCTCCTACAGCAGAGCCCATAGCGCCAATCGCGATACCTTCAAAAATATCACCACTGGCTAACACTAAAACGGCTTTAGCTACCAATTAAATCCTCCATTGACACCCTGACGACTGATCCAAAAAAAAGCGAGGTGGCTTTAGCCATCTCGCTTCTTGCTGATTCGAATTGCGGTTTCATACTGCGGCAGTATTCTAATTCAGACCGTCCTATGATGCCAGTGCGATTCGTCTTTTTTTACTGGAACTGCTCCAAATCAAGCACATCAGACATGGTGTATATGCCGTGAGGTTGATTCCTTAACCATTGACAGGCCCGCAGGGCTCCTTCAGCAAAATTCTCTCGGCTCTCAGCCCTATGGGTAATTTCTATCCGCTCACCTGATGTAGCAAAAATCACGCTGTGCTCACCAACGACACTACCGCCTCGTAAGGAATGTATGCCGATTTCTCCGGCTTTTCGCTTATCCGCCTCGGAATGTCTGCCATATGAGGCGGTATCAGACAAGCTCGATCCTCTCACCTGAGATACGACTTCACCCAGGGTAAGCGCTGTTCCGGAAGGCGCATCGATTTTTTGATTATGGTGCATCTCAACTATTTCCACCTCAGCTTCAGGCCCTAAAATCCTGGCTGCGATTTCAACAAGCTTAAATGCCGCATTAACACCAATGGCAAAATTACTGGCAATTACCAGTCCGATCTTAGCAGCGGCCTGGTCGATCATTTGCCGTTCTGCCGAGGTAAAACCAGTCGTGCCGACCACCAGATTTTTAACGCTGTCTAGACAGATGCTTAGATGTTCAAGGGTTGCTTCCGGGCGAGTAAAGTCGATCACCGTATCACAGTCTTCGATTACTGCTGAAAGACCATCGCTAACGCAGATATCAAGCTTACCAACCCCAATTAATTCCCCTAAATCTCGACCGATCCAGGCAGACCCAGGCTGTTCTGTGGCAGCAGTCAGATTCAATTCGGGATGATCAACCAGTCGTTTTGCAAGGGTTCGACCCATCCTGCCTGCGACCCCAGCAACACACACTCTGTTACTCATAATTAGACCATCCATCCATGATAGCTATTGCCAGTGATAACCCCTATAAAAAATCAATCTCTCAAGGCATCAATAAAACGTTTCACACCTTTGATCCAACTGACCTGTCTAGGGGATTGGGAAGCATCTTGATTACCAGCAAACTCTTCTAGAAGCTCTTTCTGACGCTTACTGAGGTTCACTGGTGTCTCGACAACGATCTTACAATAAAGGTCACCAATACCACCTCCCCTGATTTGAGCCATGTTGACTCCTTTAGCACGCAGCCTGAATAACTTCCCAGTCTGAGTTTCTGCGGGTATTTTTAAACTAACCTTACCTTCCAGGGTGGGAACTTCAAGCTGTCCGCCTAATGCTGCGTCAACGAAGCTGATCGGGACTTCACAATAAAGATCCGCTGTTTCTCGAGTGAAAATGGCGTGCTCGCGTACATTAACCTGCACATAAAGGTCACCTGCGGGACCACCGCTCACACCTGCCTCACCTTGACCCGACAACCTGATCCTATCGCCGGTATCCACCCCGGGTGGCACTTTAACAGACAGCGTCTTACGTTCTTCTACTCGACCCTGTCCGCGGCACTTCTGACAAGGATCCTTAATGACTTTACCCTTTCCCCTACACCTGGGGCAGGTCTGCTGCAGCGAGAAGAAGCCTTGACGGGCAGTTACCTGGCCTAAACCACCGCATTGTACGCAATCTATTGGCGACGTGCCTTTTTTAGCTCCGGAACCCAGGCATTCCATGCATTCGACCAAGGTCGGGATACGTATCTTCGGATTGGCACCACGGACGGCCTCTTCCAGATCAAGATCCAGGACGTATTTAAGGTCTGAACCTCTGTGTACCTGACTCTGTCCTCTACCACCACTGAAAATATCACCAAAAACATCTTCAAATATAGAACCGAAATTACTGCTACTACTGAAACCACCGCCAGCCGAGCCATCTACGGCTGCATGACCGAACTGATCATACGAAGCTCGCTTTTCACTATCCAAAAGAATTTCTGCCGCTTCACTGGCTTCTTTAAATTTTTCCTCAGAACCATCCTCACCGGTATTGCGGTCAGGATGATACTTCATAGCCAATCGACGGTAGGCTTTCTTGATTTCCGGTTCCGAAGCACTTTTCTGAACCCCAAGCACTTCGTAATAATCACGTTTAGCCATAGTTTTGATCTATATTTTATTCTTCCATGGCCTTCATCCGTGATAAAAAGCCGATGCCAGTTAGTTAGTAATTTATTTTTCGTCTTTTACTTCTTCGAATTCAGCATCCACTGCATCATCTCCAGATGTATCAGCGGATTCTCCTTGGGCATTATTGGGCGCTTCGGTTTCAGCCTCTTGTTGGGCATACATTTTTTGCGCCAATGCCGAAGAAACCTCTGATAGCGTCTGAGTCTTAGCCTCAATATCATCTTTATCGCTACCACGATTTGCCTCTTCAAGGTCAGTCACTGCAGCTTCGATAGCGGATTTTTCCTCATCTGAAACATCTTCGGGCGCTTCTGTCAGCGTTTTCTTTGTAGCATGTATCAACGCATCTGCAGCATTTCGGGCTGAAACCAGTTCCTCAAATTTCCTGTCATCTTCAAGGTGTGATTCGGCATCCCTGACCATATTTTCCACTTCTTCATCACTTAAACCACTTGAAGCTTTAATGACGATGGACTGTTCCTTGCCGGTAGCTTTATCTTTCGCTGAGACACTCAAAATACCATTTGCATCCAGATCAAAACTAACTTCGATCTGAGGAGCACCTCGAGGCGCAGGTGGAATCTCAGCAAGATCAAACCGACCCAGCGATTTATTCTGACCAGCTTGTTTACGCTCACCCTGGAGCACATGGATCGTAACTGCGGGCTGGTTGTCTTCTGCTGTCGAAAACACCTGAGATTTCCTGGTTGGGATAGTCGTGTTCTTATCAATCAACGAACTCATCACCCCACCCATTGTTTCAATGCCCAGGGATAAAGGCGTCACATCCAGCAGAAGTACATCTTTAACGTCTCCAGCTAACACAGCAGCCTGAATAGAGGCACCCATGGCAACGGCTTCGTCAGGATTAATATCCTTGCGTGGTTCCTTTCCAAAAAATTCTTTCACTTTGCTTTGAACAAGCGGCATCCTGGTCTGCCCACCTACCAGAATGATATCGTCAATACTGGAAATTCCTACGTCAGCATCCTTCAACGCTATGCGGAGCGGCTCTAAAGTTCGCTCAACCAGGTCCTCTACTAATGATTCAAGTTTGCTCTGCGTCATTTTCATAACCAGATGCTTTGGTCCTGATGCATCAGCGGTTATATAAGGAAGGTTAATTTCTGTCTGGGTTCCGTTAGACAATTCAATCTTGGCTTTTTCAGCAGCTTCTTTGAGACGTTGCAGGGCCAGAGAATCACTCTTTAAATCCATACCTGTTTCTTTCTTAAATTCTGCTATCAGGTATTCAATAATGCGCAGGTCAAAATCTTCTCCACCTAGAAAAGTATCTCCATTAGTTGAAAGCACTTCAAATTGTTTTTCACCGTCAACGTCAGCGATTTCAATGATGGAAATGTCAAAAGTTCCGCCACCAAGGTCATAAACTGCAATAGTAGAATCGCCAATAGACTTGTCCATTCCATAGGCCAGGGCTGCGGCCGTAGGCTCGTTGATAATTCGCTTAACATCCAGGCCAGCGATTTTCCCAGCATCCTTGGTTGCTTGTCTCTGCGAGTCATTAAAATACGCCGGCACGGTAATTACCGCTTCGGTTACTTCTTCCCCAAGAAAATCCTCAGCCGTTTTCTTCATCTTGCCGAGAATCTGGGCAGAAATCTGGGGTGGTGCCAATTTTTCATCTTTTACTTCAATCCAGGCATCTCCATTTTCAGCTTTGACAATTCCGTAGGGAACCATCTTAATATCACGCTGAACCATCTCATCGGCAAACTGACGGCCAATTAAACGTTTTACCGCAAACAATGTATTCCGGGGATTAGTCACCGCCTGCCTTTTTGCCGATTGACCAACGAGAACCTCATTATCATCGGCGTAAGCTACCGCCGAAGGCGTTGTACGATCGCCTTCTGAATTTTCAATGATTTTAGGGGTACCGCCGTCCAGCACAGCAACACATGAATTAGTCGTGCCTAAATCTATACCTATTATTTTTCCCATTTTTTTTCTCCTTTCTTACCGAGCAATCACTGCTCCGCGGGTTTATTCTCTAGCCCTCTATGTAGGCTCACTATGGATAATTTCAAGTATTTCCTGAGACTCAAATTTATGAAGACTTCGACACAATCACTAATGCGGGTCTTATTAAGCGCTGATGCAGCGTGTACCCTCTCTGTATTACAGCAATGACAGAATTCGGCTCAAGATCGGCACTTTCTACCATCGACAATGCCTGATGAAGATTAGGGTCGAATGGTTCTCCCTGAGGATCTACAGCCTCAATTCCTTCTTTAACCAAAACATCAACAAACAGCTTATGGCAAAGTTTTATGCCCTCTAGCTGGGGATCATCTGCTGGCGTCTCCGCCTGCTCACTGGTCTCGATGGCTTTTTCAATACTATCAACTACGGGAAGCAAACCCTGCAGCAGCCTCTCAATCCCAAACTTGTGCGCATTCTGTATATCCCTGTCTACTCGACGACGCAGATTCTGCATTTCTGCTTCCGCTCTCAAGCCGGTATCCTTAAGCGTCGCTACTTCCTCCAGAGCTTTCTGCAATTCCTCAGATTCAGACACCGCTGCCTGACCCGTTGATTCTTCGGGTTCAGAGCAGTCATTCTCAGGCTCTATAGCCTCTAGTGACTCCTCTTCGATTTCCTGCTTTTTGGTCATTTTGAACCCTTAACTCCGAATTACAGGGAAATATGGGGTTTTGTAGGCCTTTTTCAAGGTCAAGCAAGCCATCTCAGCTAACTTTTTTATCTGAGATGAGTTAACAGAGCGAAAGTTTTTAAAAGCGCGGCGACAATACCTGCTAGCGTCTGGACACCTCGAGGGCGGCACTGAGTACTCGTGCAGTAGTATCAACAATAGGAATAACTCGATCATAGGCCATTCTTGTTGGCCCGATAACCCCCAGCACACCTACTAGCTGTCCCTCAATCTGGTAGGAAGAAGTGACCAGACTACATTCGTCCAGCAAGTCATAGCCAGACTCCTGGCCTATAAAGAGTTGCACACCCTCAGAGTACATGCAGCGATCCAGCAAATGCAAAATATCACCCTTGAGTGAAAAGGCTTTAAACAACGCCCTGATATCATCCAGACGTTGATCCTGGCCAATCTCAAAAAGGTTTTCCTGACCCGCCACAACGAAATCAGCAGGCTGTTCGGTTTCAAAAACCATCGCCGCCATGTCCAATGTAGCTTGCATCAGGTCATTCATATTTTCTCGATCTGAAGTCATAGACTCAACGATTTTGAGACGAATCTTTGCCAGACTCTGACCAACGAAATGAGCATTCAGAAAATTAGAAATTTCCTTCAATTGAGTGTCTGTATAGGTTTCCTTGCTGTGAATCACTCGGTTTTCAACTTCATGATCATTCAACACCATGATCACCAGCACCCTGTCTCCGGACAAAGGCAAGAATTCCAAATGTTTCAATACTACCTGCTCATTCCTCGGAATAGTTACCAATCCCGCCATATGAGTGATCTCTGATAACAGGTCAGAGGCAGACTTAACCAATTCCTGCGCCGTCATATCAGGGTCAAGATGTTTAGACAGCTGCTTGATATCGACATCAGCCATGGGTTGCACTTTAATCAGCGAGTCAACGAAAAGCCGGTAAGCCTTCTCAGTGGGTATTCGACCTGCGGAAGTATGCGGCGACTTCAAGAACCCTTTGTCCTCAAGATCTGCCATGATGTTGCGAACCGATGCCGGACTCATAGGCATATTGACAGATCTGGCCAAATGCTTTGAAGCTACTGGCTGACCGCCAGCAATATATTGCTCGATTAAATTTTTTAACAAAATTTGAGCTTTATCGGTAACTGAAACAGTTTCCATAACGTACAATCAACCGGGACAGAGGACAAGATTAATATAGCCTTTTCCGGTAAGTAAACAAACCTAAGTCTGCTTTTTATTCTTAGGAACCAACGGTACTGGTATATAATCTGTTCCAGGAACCCTAGCACTACTATGCTGACTCAAATTACAATTAAAGACTTAGCTATTGTCGACCACCTGGATCTTGCCTTGCCTGATGGCATGAGCGTCATTACCGGGGAGACAGGTGTTGGAAAGTCGATCATGCTTGATGGTCTGGCGCTCACTCTTGGCCAGCGTGCTGAAGTTAACCAAATCGCTTCTGGAAAAAGTGCAGCTGAAGTCAGCGCCCTTTTCGACATCACAAAATTAGCTGCAGCCAGGGACTGGCTGGTCACAAAAGACATCAATATCGACGACAATCTGGTCCTGTTGCGTCGCGTGATCCGCTCAGATGGTAGAAATCGAGCTTTTATTAACGGCTCACAGACCACTCTCTCCGAGTTAAAATCCTTCGGTGAACAACTCATAGACATACATGCTCAACATGAGCATCAATCATTACTCAAAAAACCAACCCAGCGCCAGTTACTGGACGAATATGCCGGTGCCCAGCAACTGGCCGATGAAGTTAAGCAGCTCCACAGTCAGTACCAGGAAAACAAAAAACGCCTAAACCAACAGATTGCCGCCTCTGATGAAAATAATGACAAGCTACAGTTGTTAAGATACCAGGCAAGTGAAATAACTGAGCTCAACCTGGAACCGACAGAACTTGAAACTCTTGAAGCAGAGCATCATCTTTTGAGCCGCGCTGAATACCACATCAATAATGCCTCACTAGCCTCCGAGCTCATCAACAGCGACACGGACACAACCATCATAGGGCAACTCAATCAGGTCAATACCCTGATGAGCCAAGTTGAAGACGCGGCCATCGCAAAACTAAGGGAGCTTCTCGATGAGAGCATCATCCAGATCGAGGAAGTCTCGAAAGACTTAAATCGCTATGTCGAAAATACTCCCGTAGACCCTGCCCGTTTAGCTGGAATCGAAGCGCGGTTATTGCAAATTCACGACATTGCCAGGAAACATAAAATTCAGCCCCGTGATCTGGCTGCGTTTAGCGACAAACTAATTTCTCAGTTAAACGCTTTGGAAGACAATCACGGAGATATCGAAAAGCTGACTGAGGAACTTGAAGCGCAGCGGCTGCAATACCATAAGGCTGCTAAATCATTGAGTAAATTACGATCCAGCAAAGCACCGGAATTAGAAGAAAAGGTATCCAAGCTTATTCATGAAATAGGTATGAAGCACGGCCAGCTTAAAATCAGCCTGGCAAGCTCGGACGATTCAGATATTCGCAGTACCGGATATGAAGATATCGAATTTCTGGTCAGTACAAATCCAGGCCAGAGACCACTGCCACTCAATAAAATCGCCTCTGGAGGAGAGTTATCAAGAATTAGCCTGGCCATTCAAGTCGTCACGGCAGACACATCAGCTGTACCGACATTGATCTTTGACGAAGTGGATGTCGGCATCGGTGGTGCGATTGCTTCCATCGTTGGCTCCCTTCTCAGGAACCTGAGCGGCAGAGCGCAGATTTTATGCGTGACTCATTTGCCTCAAGTCGCGGCCCAGGGCCAACATCATTTTAAAGTCAGCAAACCTGTGAACTCTAATCATACTGAAATCAGCCTGCTCTGTGAGGACGAAAGAATCAACGAAATTGCGCGCATGCTGGGTGGTATTTCAATAACCGAAAGGTCAATCGCTCATGCCAGCGAAATGCTCACGCAGAGCCAGGTTGATTCAGCTTTAGGCTAGAAAAGATCGGCCAGGAAATCTGGCAGATCAATGTTAACGACAGTCAGCGCAAAACCCATATAAATTCAAGTCATGATCTGTCAGTTCAAAGCCAAGACGCTTGGCAATATCTTTTTGCCTGGCTTCAATATCAGGATCAGCAAATTCTTCGACGTGACCGCATTTTATACAGACGATATGGTCATGGTGGTGCTCTGGAGATAGTTCAAAAACAGAGTGCCCGCCTTCAAAATGATGCCGACTAACAAGGCCTGCATTTTCAAACTGCGTTAATACCCTGTAAACCGTTGCCAGGCCAATATCTTCATTCTTCTCCAGCAAAATTTTATAAATATCTTCTGCACTAACATGGCGGACGCTTTCGGCAGCAAGAATATTAAGGATCTTGACACGCGGCAACGTGATTTTGAGCCCTACTTCCTTTAAGCCTTGAGTTTCGGCAGTCATCCTCTAACGCATTCAGTTACGAACATCAGATTCCTCCTCGCTAGCCTCTATTATACGATACAATGGCACTAAATCCGATTAATTAAAGACAAGTTCTGCCATGAAAAATTTATTTGCCACATTGATCCTCCTGGGTCTATTCACGACAGGCTGCTCGACCTTCCAATTTCCATGGGTTTACCGCCTATCCATACAGCAGGGTAATATCGTTTCGCAGGAGATGATTGATAAGCTCAAGCCCGGCATGTCCAAAAGCCAGATCCAATTTATTCTAGGCAACCCGATACTTGAGGATGCCCTTGATCAGGACCGCTGGAACTACATTTATTCCATGCAGATACCAGGGCGAGAAAGGATTCACAAGGAACTGGTCATTTACTTTAAAGAAAACAGACTGAGCCATTTTGAAGGCGACTATGTGCCCAGCAAAATAACGGAAGCTGAAACCGATACCAACACTAACTAGCCCGACGCCGTCTTATTTCTTTCGGGCTGAGCCTGAGAGCACGATACACCTCAATACGATCTCCTGACACCACTAAAGCATTGTCATCAATTCTGCTTCCAAATCGCCCCAAAGGACACTCAGAAAATGCAATGTCAGGAAAGCTGAGCTGTAAGCCAGAAAGGCCAACTGCAGCTCGCGCAGAAGTTCCTTCAACAACGCTGAGCTCTACCACTTTCTGTTCGTCTTTATCCGCGAACACCACTTCTATATCCAAGTCTTTATCTGCCATAGATTTCATCTGCTCGTTCCGAGAAGGCTGCAACTAACTTCTCGGCTGCAACAGAAAACACAGCACCGAAAGTTTTCTCCACGAGGCGATGGTTAAACGCAAATTGCAAAGACATGGAAACGCGGCAGCCGTCCGAGCCCAACTGCTTGAAATTCCACTCGCCCTGAAGATGTGAGAATGGCCCTTCAAGTAGACTCATAGTAATATTGCTATAGGGAAAAAGCAGGTTTTTAGTCCTGAAGGTTTGCTTGATGCCTGGTGCCGACAACTCAAGCTCACCAATCATATCAGCCTTATTTTGAACCAATACGCGGCTACCTGAACACCATGGAAGAAACTCTCCATATTGAGCAACATCTGCCACGATCAAAAATATCTGCTCCGCGCTGTACGGCAGTAGCGCTGTCTTCTCAACATGGCGCATGCAAACCCAGGCTTATAAAAATGTCATGACAAAAACCACCATGACACCGGTTGGGGCGACAAATCGTGTAATCAACCGCCACAGATTCAACCAGACCTTATCGCCGGCCAACTCCTCCTCGATAAGCTGGTCCTTCAATACCCATCCCGTAAACACAGCTATTAACATACCGCCTAAAGGCAACATCACGTTGTTAGACAAATAATCCATGGTGTCAAAAAAGGTCATCCCCGCCAACAGAGTGATATCAGCACCAATGTTGAATGAAAAAGCGCTTCCCAACCCCAAAATCCAGGCAATTACGCCGACCAGCATAGCGCCTTTAGCTCTGGAGCTATCAAGTTTCTCGACTACCCATGCGACAGCAGGCTCCATCAATGAGATGGAGGACGTGATTGCAGCAAATGACACCAGTGTAAAAAAGATAGCACCGAATATATGCCCGCCAGGCATCTGGCCAAATGCGATCGGCAAGGTAACAAACATCAGCCCAGGACCCTGGCCCGTTTCTAAACCATTGGCAAAAACCAACGGAAAAATAACCAGACCAGACAACAGGGCTACGCTAGTATCGAGTAGGGCTATGGTAGTAGCAGTACCAATTATCGACGCATCTTTTGGCATATAAGCGCCATAAGCCATTATCGCACCCATCCCCAGGCTTAACGTAAAAAAGGCTTGCCCCATAGCAACTAACAGACTGTCAACGTTGAAAGAATCAAAATCAGGCGAAAACAAGAACTTCAACCCTTCGACAAAATGACCCGTCGCTAACGCTGAATAAGACACCAATACCAGCAACAGAACCAATAATGCTGGCATCAGATAGCGTACCGTGGTTTCCAGGCCTTTACCCACACCCCTGGCTGCGATATAGATAGTAAGGGCCATAAACAAACTATGCCAACCCACCACTGACACCGCATCCGCAGTGAACTCAGCAAAAACGGTGCTGGCCTGTTCCGCGTTGATACTAACGAAATTTCCAGATGCCATTTCCACCACATAAGACATAGCCCAGCCAGCGATAACGGCGTAAAAAGATAAAATCATGAAACCTGCTAGTGCCCCCAGCCAGCCAATCACCTGCCAGAAAGAACTGGCTCCAGACTGTTTGGCAAGCATTCGCATTGAGTTAATTGGGCTTTGACGCCCAGCCCGACCCAGGAGTATTTCAGATACTAGAATAGGAACGCCGATTAAAAAGATACAGACCAGATAAGCAAGGACGAAAACGCCGCCACCGTTCTCACCTGCAAGATAAGGAAAACGCCATATATTACCGAGGCCGACTGCAGAGCCGGCTGCTGCCAAGATAAACATCATTTTTGATGACCACATCCCGTGAGCCGATGTCACATTACTCATCCTAACCTCCTTACGACCTGCAAATGTGATAATTGTCGATGATTCGGCAAACGCTCACAACCTATATGACAAAGTAGTACAATAACACTTGTGCCCAAAACTGGTAGAACAATACTGTGGCAACTCAACGAAAATCAATGCCTGGCACCATCGCTTTGAACAGAAAAGCAAAGTTTAACTATCACCTGCACGAAAAATTCGAAGCCGGTATAGCACTTCTGGGTTGGGAAGTTAAATCGCTCAGAGCAGGTAAGTGCCAGCTAACCGATACCTTTATCCTTCTACGCAATAACGAAGCATTCCTGCTTGCCTGTAATATCTCACCGTTACATTCAGCCTCAAGTCATGTTATCGCAGAACCGCAACGCTCCAGGAAACTCTTGCTGCATCGCAAACAGATCGCCAAGTTGATCGGCGCAACCCAACAAAAGGGCTACACTTGTATTCCTGTGGCCATCTATTGGAAAGACAACAAGGTAAAAGTTGAGATTGCCTTAGCTTCAGGTAAGAAAGAGCATGATAAAAGGATTACCATCAAGGAACGGGAGTGGAAACGGGATCAGCAAAGAACCGTTAAGATGAACAATCGCTAAATCCCATCGAGTAACTAACCAAAAATACGATAACCACGAGACTTCATGCAGTCAATAAGGACTTTACGCTTACGTCGCTCTGCGTTTTCAAGGCCTCTACCGGTACCTACAACCGCAGCACCGCCAGCATATCTTTTACTATCACGCTGGTCACCAACCACAGCGCCCAAAAGACCTCCGAAGACTGAACTCACCAAGCCCCGAGATACCGCTTCTTTCGTGGTGTTGACCTGAGCCACATACTGTTCGCATTCACGAAGGTCGATTGCATACTGTTCCGGATCGACCCCTTTCTGGTCAATAATTGGGTCAGAAGCACATGCCGTTAACAAGACAATTGTAAAAGCCAATATTGATTTAATCATTCACAGTCTCCGGTATTTCTGACACTTTACGACAGGCTATATGAACCGTGACTGAACCATCAGCCACAAAAAAAGCCTCTCGAACAAGCATACTTTTCCGAGAGGCCTATCATGCTAGGTTTATCAGACTACCGATACGTTGGCTGCTTGCAGACCCTTCTCAGCTTGCTGAATTTCAAACTCAACGGTCTGTCCATCCTTGAGAGTCTGGATACCCGGACTGACAATGGCCCTGAAATGAACAAACACGTCGTTGCCACCTTCCTGAGTAATAAAACCAAACCCTTTCTTGTCATCAAACCACTTTACCTGGCCCGTTACAGTTGCCATGTCTCTTTCCTTTTCTAATAGTGAGTGAACCCTTCTGTAGAAACTACACAAGAGAAGCTGACCGACTACCAATTACTTACATGCGTTGGAAGAGAACGATAGCGTTACAAATACTGCGCGTTCATAAAAAGTGAAGCCATATTAACCAGCCGCGCAATATTAACCTAAGGAGGTGAGAAAAACAGCTTTAATTGCGGCACCTCAACAAGACCTCCTACTGCCAAAAAACAGGCAAAAATTGCCAATAAGAATCCTGGAATGCTTTATTAGAAAGCAGGGTAAAGACCTAAGGCGGGTGAGCTCTAGGATCTAAGGCGGGAGAGCTCTAGGATCTAAGGCGGGTGAGTTCTAGGATCTAAGGCGGGTGAGCTCTAGGATCTAAGGCGGGTGAGCTCTAGGATCTAAGGCGGGTGAGCTCTAGGATCTAAGGCGGGTGAGCTCTAGGATCTAAGGCGCTCGATT